>JAHFEM010000167.1 GCA_023248505.1 Nitrospirota bacterium | reverse complement strand
CTATCATGAACTTAAACCCTTCGGGCTCAGGAGAGGCCTCCCACAAAACATTTCTGTTGGAAGAGCCTCAGATTTCTGTGGGAGGGATCTCCCGGTCCCGATTCCCCTATGATGGATGATCCGAGAGCCGGTTCCTCCCCCGCCACCGCTCCAGCTGGGTCTCCGCTTCCTTCCGCGGCATGGCGCCCTCCCTCGACCATGCTTCAAAGTCGTGGACCTTTTCTCCGGAGAGGACTTTCAACGGATCGTGCTCGTAGGGAGAAACGGCGTGGCTTAAGGCGACTTGAAGAAACTCCGCCTCGGTCAAGCCGACATACTCCAAGAACAGGTCGAGACTGGGGGGGCGCTTTCCTTCATATTTCTGAATCAGGCCGACGGCTTCTTCACGGCTCATCCGGTGATTGCGGATGTCGAGAGACGCGAGATGGGAAGGACGGGTATAACCCCGCTTGATGAATTTGATATAATCGCGGACCCCCTGCATGTAGCATTCGATCTTTTCGTATCCATAGCCGGGGGGAACATTCTCCACCTCATCTCCGCGCCACCCCAATTCCTCCTGGATGATCTTCGACTGCCGTTTGACATCCCAAGGAACGTAAGAGCCGAGACAGACCGATCGGTATTTGATCTGCCGCAGCTCCTTGAGCGGGGGATAGGTAAACGGTTTCAGATCCCGCTCATCGACCGCTCCTTCCAACCGGACGAGCATATCTTGGGCGGTGATTCCGAGGTTGGTGTAACGGTTGAAGCGCTTCTCGTCGACCTCCTCCGCTTGGTCGTAGCTGTAATAAGCGGTGTACTCCGACGAGGGCTCTCCCCAAATCACCAGCGGAACATGGTAACGGAGGGCGACCCACATCGGATAGGCGAAGATCCCGGTGTGGCAATGCCAGCAGAAGTCTCCCTTCTCCAGAAAAGTCTGAAGCATCAACTTCTGCACCATTTTCCAATTCGGCGTGAAATGGTGAAAATCGACCCCCAACTTCCGAAGGGTCCGTTGGGTGTTGTCGATCACGTTCGATCGGAGAAACCCATGGTCGAACCGGACCACGAGCGGACGGAGGCCATACTCTTTGACAAGATAGTAGAGGGTCCAGGTGCTGTCCTTCCCGCCGCTGAATGGGATAATGCAATCGTAATCGGACTTTCCACGATGGGCCGCGATCAGCTCATCGAGCTCCTTTTTCTTCGCCTCCCAATCGATCTGGGTCTGCTTGTACTCGTGCTGGCGGCAGATATTGCAGACCCCCTCCCCGTCAAAAGTGATCGTCTCATGGGTTTCCGGAAGAACACACCGGGTGCAGCGTCTTAATTCCGCCATCTTCGACCCTCCCTGACTGACCCAAAGCTTATCTTGGCCAGGCGTTCATCCGTCCCAGTGAATTCCTCCTTTATCAAGGAGGGGCAAGGGGCGGTAGAATGCCTCTTAGACTTTCCGAAAGACCGGCTCCAAGAGCCGTCCTTCAATCATCTCATCGAACATTTTGTATTCCAGACTGTATTTCAGAATCTCCATCACTTCATCATAGACCGACAAGGTCCGCTCGATCTTCTCATCATCATGGGGGAGCGAAAGGTTATGCCCGCCGGTGAAGAGGATCCCCCGCTTGACGCACTCCTGTTGGAAAAGGGTTTTCATCTTGAGAGCCTCTTTCTCTTCCCCTTTGAAACCGAGAACGGCGCGGATCGGATAACCGTCGATCGAGAGGGTCCCTTCCAACCCCTTCTCGCGAATCTTCCGCTCGATCCCCGCCTTCAACTTTTCTCCTTGCTTCCAGAGGGAAGGGATCACCTTATTTTCGAGGATGTATTGGATCGTCGCCATGGCCGCCGCGAGCGAGAGGGTCTCCCCTCCAAAGGTCGATGAAAAGAAGATCTCGTCGAAGAGCTTCATCACATCGCGCCTTCCGACGATGGCGGAAACGGGCATTCCGTTGGCCATCGCTTTTCCGAAGCAGGCGATATCGGGAGTCACACCGAAATAGGCCTGCGCTCCGCCGAGATCAAACCGGAACCCGGTGACCACCTCATCGAAAATCAGAAGCGCCCCATGCTGCTGGGCCAGATTTTTCACTTTCGAGAGAAAATTCTTCTGGGGTGATTCGAGGCTGACCGGCTCCATGATCACGCAGGCAATCTGATTCGGGTGGCGGTCGAAGCAGGCTTGAAGGCTCTCGATCCGGTTGTACTGGAAGGTCACTGTTTTCTTTTTCACCTCTTTCGGAATCCCCAGGCTTCGCGTCGTCGTCGCGATATACCAATCTTGCCAACCGTGATAACCGCAGCAGGCGACGACCTCCCTCCCGGTGGCGGCCCGCGCCAGTCGGACGGCGGCGGCGGTCACGTCGGAGCCGTTTTTTCCGAACCGGACCATCTCGGCGGAGGGGATGATTCGGGTGAGGAGCTCGGCCAGGTCGTACTCCAGATGGTGGGGGAGGGTGTAGGCCGTCCCCTTTTTCAGTGTGGCCTCGATCTCGCGGTTGACCGGCTCAAAAGCATAGCCGAGAAGGCAGGCCCCCAGCCCCATCGTGAAGTCGATAAAGCGGTTTCCGTCGATATCGGTCAGAAGCGCCCCCTTCCCCTCGCGCACGAAGAGGGGTGCTGCGCCGACGCTGAACTGAAGGGACGACTTGCTGAAGGTCTGCGAGCCGCCCGGGATGATTCGCATGACCTTGTCGAATTGAGAGAGACTCTTCTCGAACCGGAGCGGCTTTCCTTTCATGCTTAGAATGCCGGCCTTGTCGGACTCCAGAGAACGCCGATAACCTTCATTCGGCGTAATGTGTTTCGTCTTCTCGATTAATTCAGGATTGGTTTTGATCAGCCGGGCCACCTCGGCATAGGTGAAGTCGCCCCCCAGCTGTTTGATGATCGACTCCAGAACCTCGGCGTCTTCTTTATAATCGAGACTCAGGTGAATCTGGGAAAGATCCTCCTCACCATAAGGGAGAAAGACGGTATTAAATTGCTTCGATCGTCGAAGGTACGGCCCCACATGCTCCCGCTCCGACGGCAGCTTCGCCTCCGAATCGGCCTTTAGAATCGCCTTCCCCGACATCACCTCCACATCAAAACCGTCGATGATCTTCGTCAAAATCAGGTAGTCGGGCTTCAGCGCGTCGAACTGAGTGAGCGCATGCTGGACGAGTTGGGGGTCGGTGAGGAGGCAATCTCCGGTGATCCGGACCACCGCTTCGAGCCGATAGGCCCGAACCGCCTTGGCAAAACGGCTGAGGACATCCTCCACGTTTCCCCGGACCACTTGCCACCCCCGCTTCTGGGCAAGCTCCGCCAACGGGTCGTCTTCCTTTTCCTCGGAGGTCGCCAAGATCCGCTGATCGATCGCGATCTTCTCGCATCGCTCCAGGACCCATTCGAGCGCCGGTCGGCCGAGCATGGAGTGGAGCATTTTTCGAGGATATCGACTGGAGCCGTTTCTGGCTTGAACCACTACTGCGCGCGGCATGTCAGCACACCTCCAGGGAATAAAGCTTCGCCCCATCGATAGAAATCTTCAACATCACTTCCCCCTTCACGCCGGTCCGGATAAGATGGTCCGAGGAATCGATCCCCTCCATTCGATATGATCCAACCGGCTGTCCCCCTTTGATCAGGTCGATCACGACCCTTCCGCCGGTCGTGTCGGCGTTCATTCGGACCGTCCCGCTATGACAGGTCAGCGGTTTGGTCACCATCGATCCCTTCGAACCGGCGGCATAGACAAATCCATCCTTCCTCAACGTGGCCAGTACGACGCTGAACCGATGGCTCTCCTCATCGAATACGATTTGGGCATTCCCCACGCCGTGACTGAAATTCGACCCTCCATAGAATAGGTCGATTCCTTCTTTCCTGAAGAGGGGAACGTTCGCCGTGGTGATCATCCCCGAGTCCCACCCCGATTCGCTCAGAGGGATCAACGGCTCGTCCGAAAAGCGCTTCCACTGCTTTCCATCGGGACTGGCGGCGAGAAAGACTTCCATCTTCCCTTCGTGGGTTCCCTTCTCGAATTCATAATCCATATAAAAGAGCCAGAGAAATCCGAGATAGAGACCGCCATAATTGAAACCGCAAAGCCCGTAGAAGTCGGCCCATTTGAACCCCCGCGCGACCGCGAGCCGATCGTCCGATTCGGACGGGGTCCAGATCGTTTCCGGTTGAGACCACCGGATGAAATCGTCGCTTTCCGAATAGCCGACCGATCGTCGCGTTCTTCCCTCGTCGTCGATGATGTAGGTTTTGACAAACGCGACGAACTTGCCCTTTGCGGCATCCTTGAAAACAGGGGAGACATCGCTGACCCACGTTTTCTTAGTTTGTGGGTTGGGAAATCGCATCAGCGGGAGAACCGGATTTCCTTTATACTCTTTGAAACGGATGCCGTCCTTCGAAAACGCAACGCGGTATCCTTCATTTGTAAAACCGAATAATTTGTAGGGATACTTCGGGTCGTCCGAATCGTAGAGGACGCTCGGGATGTGATAGGTCGAGACGATATTGGTCTTCCAATGCCCCGGGCTTCCATTCCTGAATTCGATTGCCTTTGCTTGCCTCTCTGCCTCCGACGCGATGGTCGGATAAAGCCGCTTCTCATCGATCCGCCACTTGTTTAAAAGCGGCTTCTCCCAAATTCTCCCATCGCGGGATCGCGCATAGTTCACGAAGAAATCATCCCCATCGATATACGACTGATACCACATCCGAAATTGCCCGTTTCTCTCCAAAACCGAGCCGTAGAGATAGGTGTGAATCCCCTCCCAAGGATATTGGGGGGAGAGAACCGGCCGTTCCTTTTTTGTGACCTTCCCCTGTTTAAATTCCACCCCTTCCATTGAGGAAAAGGAGGTCGTATCCGGAAATTGGATCTTCATCGGCTCCACCGGTAGGGAAGCAGAATCGCCTCGTCTTCGACCTCCAGGTCGGCAAGTTGATCCTCGATCTGGCGATATCGGGCGAGATTTTCTTCTGTGATCGCCTGAAGATTGGTCTTCAGATGATCTGGGGAATCAACTCCGATGACCACCCCGTCGACCCAGGAATGGGTCGCGGCAAAAGAAAGCGGGATCCATTCAGGCTGCAAGCCTGATTTATCAGAGAGTTCGCTGATCTTTCTCACCTTCTTCTTCACCTTACTAAAGTCCCCTTTCAGCGCCTCCTCCTTCACGAAAAACAGCCCTTGTAAGAAAACAGACCGCGCCAGCAGGAATGCGCCTTCGGATTTCAGCTGTTCGAGAAGATTTCCCTTCAGAAATCGCCGGTCAAAGAGGTTGAGCGGGAACTCAATCGTCAGAGCTCCCTTGAAATCTCGCGCCGCTTCGACCGCTTCATCCGGGTGATAAACGGAGAGGCCGCAGCGGCCGATCACCTTCTCTCTGGAGAGGGATTGAAGGACAGGAAGAATGATCTTCCCAGACCTTTGATATGCGTCATAGGAGTGAAGGAGAAGGATATCGATCGAATCGATATTCATGTTACCA
>JAHFEM010000166.1 GCA_023248505.1 Nitrospirota bacterium | reverse complement strand
AGCGCCTGGGCGGCCATCTGCCCGCTTCGGATCCCATAAAAAATCCCTTCCCCGAAGAGCGGATCGACCAATCCTCCCGCATCCCCGACCAACAGAAGCCTTCCTTGTACCAGCGGAGGAGAGGCGCGCCGGTAGATCGGGATCGTGCAGCCGGTCGGCTGGATCGGCCCCTCTTCAGAGAGGAGGGAGTGCCGCTTCAAGAAATCGAGGTAGAGCCCCTGGGGCTTTTCGACTTTTGCTTTGAAATCGGCGATCCCGATCGCGGCCCCCGATCCTTTGGGAAAGATCCAGCCGTATCCTCTTGGAACGGCAAGATCAATCCAGACGGTTTCCTCTTTGCTTCGCAGCGGCGCTTCGGCCTCGATAGAGAAAGCGAGATGTTTCTTCCAAAGGGGATAGAGCTTGCGGGCGACACGGCTTGCCGCCCCGTCCGCGCCGATTAAAAACGAAGCGGTATCGCGTCCGCCGCGGCTTTGGACCTCCACCCCCTGCGGAGTCTCGCGCCAGTCGATCATGGGCGCATTTTCGCGAATCTCCGCCCCCGCCTTTTTGGCCTTCTCGGCGAGATACGCATCGAACCTGGGGCGGGACACCAGATAAGCGACCGGATCGACCGATGGGCAGGAGACCTCTTTCCTTTGGAGCCGGAATACAATCTTCCGAATCTCCCGCTCGACGATCTCCTTCAGATCAGAATCGAGATACGGAAGAAGGCGCGCAGAGAGGCCGCCGCCGCATGATTTATGTCTGGGATGCGCCGCCTTTTCCAGGAGAAGGACCGTGCGCCCCTCTCGCGCGAGGGCCACCGCCGCCGAAGATCCCGCCGGGCCGGCCCCGATGATAATGACATCGTAATGCATTTTTATAGGATGAGGCCGACGGTTTTTCTTTAAAGCGGCCTACTCTTCCTTCAACTGGAGAATCTTCACCTTCAACTGGAGCGGCGCTCCATCCCGGATGACGTGGACAGGAACGGTTTTCCCGACGGGCGTCTCTGCGACCAATGTCGGCAGCTCATGCATCAGGCCGACCTTTTTGCCGTCGAATTCCACGATCACATCCCCGCGAATGATTCCTCCCTGCTCGGCGGGGCTCTCTTTCATTACCTCGGAGACCAAGGCCCCCTGATCATCGTTGAGCTTGAACGCTTTCGCCAGGTCGGTGGTCAGCTGCTGAATCAGCACTCCCAGCCACCCGCGGGTCACCTTCCCCTCTTTCTCCAGGGCGGGGAGAATCTTCCGGACCATATTGATCGGAATGGCGAAACCGATTCCCTGGGTGGAGGCGCTGATTGCGGCGTTCACACCGATGACCTCTCCGCGGATGTTAAAAAGGGGACCGCCTGAATTGCCGGCATGAATTGCGGCGTCGGTCTGAATGTAGCTATCATAGGGGCCGGTGCCGAGGGTGCGCCCGACGCCGCTCACCACCCCGACCGTTACCGTCTCTTCAAGGCCGAAGGCATTCCCGATCGCAATGACCCACTCGCCGATTTCCAACCGGTCGGAATCGCCTAAAATCACCGAGGTGAAAGCGCCTCCCCCTTCGATTCGGAGAAGCGCCACATCGATTTTTGCATCTTTGCCGATGACCCGAGCCGGGAATTCCCGCCGGTCGGAGAGTCGAACGATGATCTCTTCGGCCGGACGATTGGCCGGCGCGATGACTTGATAGCTGGTGAGGATCAGGCCGGATGCGTCGATAATGAAGCCGGTTCCCAGGCTCCCCTCTCGAATCTCCGGCTTGAGCCGGTCGCCGGGAAGGGAAAAGAAATCTTTGAGCGGTCCTCCCCCTTCCTTTAAAAGTTTCGCGGATCGGATGCTGACGATGGCCCCCTTTTCCTTATGGACCAGTTCCGAAAAGGTATAGTTTCGAGGGGCCTCCTCCGCCCGTAAGGGAGAGAACGCAAGAAGGAGAAAGAAGAGAAGAAAGAACGACCGACGCATGCTCACCATCCGAGGGGAATGAGGGGGAAGAAGCGCTACTGCCCGATGGACCAACCGAGGCCGATCTGGGAGAAAAAAGAGGTTAAACGGGTCAGCGAGTTCGTGAAGATGAGAAACCCGACCGCCACCAGGAAAACGCCGCTGGTCGCGGAGATCCACCGCATATGTCGCGCGGTCCGTTTAAAATAGACCAGAAAAGATTGAACGCCGAGGGAGGAGAGAAAAAGGGGGAAACCCAACCCCAAAGAGTAGGCCGCCAGCAGCACAACCCCGGTCGTAACCGACCCCGACGCGCTCGCGTAGAGAAGAATCGATCCGAGGATCGGGCCGACGCACGGCGTCCATCCGGCGCCGAAGGCCATCCCGACCAAAAACGAGCCGAGATAGCCGGCCGGCTTGCTTTGAAAGTGAAACCGGGCATCCCGCATCAGCAGAGAGGGTTTGATCAGGCCCATGATATAAAGCCCAAAAAAGATAATCAATACGCCGCCGATCTGCCGAATCGCCGACTGATAGATCAAGAAGAATCGTCCGATCAATGTCGCCGAGGCCCCCAGGAGAATGAAGATGGACGAAAATCCGCCGATGAACATGAGGGAGTTCTTCATCGCGACTTCACGCGCCCGGGCCTTTCCTTCCGAAGAGGTCAGCTCTTCCAGAGAAAGCCCGGTGATATAAGAAATATAGGAAGGGATCACCGGCAAGACACAGGGGGAGACGAAGGAAAGTAGGCCTGCCGAAAAGGCGATAAAGAGTGATATGTTCTCCGTTGCTTGCATGTCCATCTTCTCTTAAGGTTCGAACTTTGCCGCTTGATGCCGAATCAATGCTTCATTCGAACGAGCTTTTCAACCACGCCTCGGCTTTCCTTATCGTTCCAATCTTTCGCGCCGAGAAAGCGTTGCGCCACCCTCCCTTTCCGGTCGATTAAGATGCTCGTCGGAACGACGCGGACCTGGTACCGGTCATTCACCTCGAACTGACTGTCCATCAAAACCGGAAAGGTGAATCCAAAATCTTCCACAAAGAGCCGGACCGGCGGCTCCCCTTCTGTATCGATCGAGACGGCCAAAATTTCAAAATCATCCCTCGGATAACTTCGGTAGAGCGCCTCCATCGAGGGCATCTCCGCTTTGCAAGGACCGCACCAGGTCGCCCAGAAGTTGATCAGGACCACCTTTCCACGGTATTGCGAGAGAGCGGTCGCTCCGCCTTTGAGATTCTTGACCATGAAGTCCGGGGCCAGGAATCCGGGCTCCACGCCGATCCCGACCGCGGGGGGACTCTTCCCCTCTTTCCCGGAGCAGCCCAACAGCAGCGCAAACAGGAGCAGAAACATCGCCGAGGCTCTAAAAGGCGCCCTTCGCCCGCAATCCGACTTTCCTCGATCTCCCGAAAAACGCTTTCTCCCTCTGCCGCTCCTCCTGTAGATGATACCCTCCCCCGCTGAACGGCCCCATGCATTCCGGAGAACCCCGACCTCAGAATAAGGGCGCCCGGCCCGATCGGAGATCCTGCAAGGCCTTCTTGACAAATTCGGCGCTGTCCGTTCCGGGGGGAATATATTTGTATGCCTCGGTCCAAACCTCGTCCGCCTCTTGGTATCGCTCCAAATGAATCAGCACGACCCCCTTCGCCCAAAGGACCGATGCATCTTGAGGAACATTGATCAGCGCCTGATCGAGATGGGTCAAGGCTTCCTGGTAGATCTGACGATTATTCGGATCGGCGGTGCGGATCAGAACTTCGGCCAGGCCGTAATGGGCGGCGTCGCTGCGCTTATCCAGCTCAAGGGCCGTCCGCCACGCCTTCTCCGCTTCTTGCCATCGCTCAAGCGCCATATACGATCGCCCCGCCATCAATTGCCCCTGAAGGTCGTTCGGATTTTTCTTGAGCCGCTCCTCCAGGCGCGCAACCATCTCAATCGGATTGACCGGAGGCATGCCGCCCGCAGCCCCTTCGCCCCCTCCGGCAAGCTGCTGTCGCTCCAATTTCCATTGCACGAGCTGTTGCATGCCGAACGCGCCTGCGACCACCGCCACGCCAAGAATACCGATAAAGATTGGGTTCAGGCCGCCGGGTCTCGATGGAGCCTTCTTTGACTTCGGTGGAACGAGACCGATTCCCGCCAAGACATCCAGCCGATCGAGGACCTGAACGAGCCGGTGCTCATGACCGAGTTTGAGACGACCGTAGTCTGCCGCCGACACTTGGGTCCGGGCATAATCGATCTCCAAATCCGAGAGGGCCCGCAGGATGCTCTCCCTTTCAATCTGGAGATTCACCCGCTCTTCATCCAATACGGCCTCATCGCCGACGATCAGCGCCGTTCTGGATCGCCGCCACACCGGATAAAGCAGAACCAGAACCACCGCCATCAGCATCACGCTGGCGGAAACAGGAAACATACGTTACTCCTTCGGTCATCGTAAATTATTTATCCGGCTCTGAAGAGCGGAGTTCTTGCTCGATGCGCCGCCGGCCCCGCTCATCGAGGGGAGAGAGGATCTCCGGAGAATCAGGCGCCGTCTGAGCCACCCACTTCCGCAGGGTGCGGAACAAGAAGCTTCCGCCGATGATCAGAAGAAGAAAGGGCCCTCCCCAGAGAAGCCAGTTCATGCCGAACGCCCTCGGCTTCAGCAAAATAAAATCGCCATACCGGCTGACAAAATAAGCGCGGATCTCATCGGGCGACTGTCCCTGGCTCAGGCGCTCTCGGATGATGTCCCTCATCTGGATGGCCAGCTCCGCATTCGACTCCCAGACCGATTCCGATTGGCAGACGGCGCAGCGCAGCGTCTTCGCCACCTCCTTCACACGAACTTGAAGCTGATCTTCATTGAGGGTTTCCGCTGTCGAAAAAGAGGTGAAGAGGATGAGAAAAAACGGAATCAGGATCCAATGCTTTATCATGATGCGGTTGCCGTCCCGTTCAATAAAGGTT
The DNA here is from genome assembly GCA_023248505.1 of Nitrospirota bacterium. Lineage (GTDB taxonomy): Bacteria > Nitrospirota > Nitrospiria > SBBL01 > Manganitrophaceae > Manganitrophus. The sequence continues at coordinate 602 of JAHFEM010000166.1, read as the reverse complement.
CAATCATCTGCTCGACCAGAAAAGTATAGGTCTCCCCGATGATCGGTCCGATCTGCTTGTGCCGGATCATCCCGTTCTGATCGATGACGAAGGTTTCTGGAACTCCGTACACCCCGTAATCGATGGAGATCCTTCCTTTGACATCCCGGATATGCTCGAAGCTGTTTCCGTGCTCTTGCAGATATTGCCGGGCCAGGTCCTCTTTGTCTTGATAATTGACACCCAGTAGGACGAAGTTGGGGTTCTGCGCGAAGTGCTTCTGGAGGGCCAGAAGGTTCTGGTGCTCCAGCTTACACTCCTGACACCACGATGCCCAGAAGTTGAGAACGACGACGTGCCCCCGGAATTGCGAGAGCGAGACCTCCTTCGATTGATAGAGATCCGGAGCGGTGATGTCGGGCGCCGCGGTCCCGACGAGCACGGGGGGAATGTAGGATGGATTTCCCCAGAGCCCCTTATAGAAAAGAATAATCAAACCCAAAATACCGACGAGCAGCGCAATTTGCCAGCCACGGATCCCGACGGAGGGCGGTTTGGTTTCAGCCATCTCTTTCATATCTCTTTTCTCCCCGGCCAGACGGCATTGAGGAAGCTCTGCCATC
>JAHFEM010000165.1 GCA_023248505.1 Nitrospirota bacterium | reverse complement strand
CGGCCGGGTCGTGGCGACCGTGATTTTCTGATCGGGACGATCGGCCAGGGGATAGTCGATCCGGTAGAGCTTGCCGCGGGTCTCCTCATGCTCGACCTCGATGTCGGAGAGGGCCGTCTGGCAGCGCGGGCACCAGTTGATCAGCCGCTCGGCCCGGTAGATCAGCCCTTCCTGGTAAAGACGGACGAAAACCTCCCGCACTGCGCGTGAAAGCCCCGGGTCAAGAGTAAACCGCTCCCGCTCCCAATCACAGGAGGCGCCCAGACGCTTGAGCTGCCGAAGGATCGTCCCGCCGGAGCTCTCCTTCCACTGCCAAATCCGCTCTATGAATTTCTCTCTCCCGAGCTGATGCCGGTCGAGTCCCTCCTTCGCAAGTTGTCGCTCGACGACGTTTTGCGTGGCGATGCCAGCATGGTCGGTTCCCGGCACCCAGAGAACATTAAAACCGCGCATCCGCTTCCAGCGGGCCAGGATATCCTGAAGCGTATTATTGAGCGCATGCCCCACGTGGAGGGAGCCGGTCACGTTCGGCGGGGGGATCACCATCGAGAAAGAGGGACCGTCCGACGCGGGCTCGGCATGGAAGAGTCGCTCCTTTTCCCAGAAGGCGACCCATTTCTCTTCGACCCGCTTCGGGTCGTAAACCTTTTCTAAAACTTCTTGCGACATGGTCGATCCTAAAGAACAAGATTTGAGTCGGTTATCTTAACACGGGCCGCCGGAGGTTGTAAACCGGTTTGCCGGTGGAGGGGTGGACCGGAGCAAACACAGGGAAGCCATAGACTCGCCCCTCCGTCACACTGGAAGTGCTTGACTACCAGACGGAAATCGGGTATGGAATAAGGTATGTTTCTCTCCCGCTCGGATCGCGACAAGCTTCTCGAACTCCTCTACCAACGGGCTTTCCGCTACAGTGAGGTCCCCACCTTCAAGCTCACCTCCGGAAAGATGAGCTCTTTCTATATCGACTGTAAAAAAGTCTCTCTCGATCCAGAAGGGGCCTTCCTGATCGGCGAGCAGATTTTCGATCGGATTAAAAGTCTTCCCGTGGAAGGGGTCGGGGGGATGACCCTTGGAGCCGATCCGATCGCCACCGCCGTCTCCCTCATCAGCTTCCTTAAAAACAAGCCGATCCCCGCCTTCATCGTTCGAAAAGAGCCGAAGGGGCATGGAAGCGAACAGCAGGTAGAGGGAGCCCTCCTGCCGAGCGCCAAAGTGGTGGTCGTGGAAGATGTCGTCACCACCGGAGGCTCGACCGTCCGGACCATCGAGGCGCTCCGCAAAGAAGGCTACTCGATTTTGAAAGTCATCGCGCTGATCGATCGAAAAGAAGGCGGAGCGGAACGAATCACCTCTGAAGGAATCGGCTTCGAATCGCTCTACACCATCGACGACTTCATGCGCATGGTTCGCTTCCAGAAGAAATAACCCTCCGGCAACAATCCCGAAGATAGATATTGATATCTTTTTTTAGTTCCTCTAAAATGAACCTCCCTTAATACCTCGTTACGCTATCCATCCGCGCAGGAAGCGCATTCAAGATTGGGCGAAAGGAATCGCCTGGGCGTTTTTATATCCAATACCCTCGCTCGGGAGGCACGTTATGTTTTACAAAAAGTTTCGCCATGCTTTTCAGCCGGCACTCCTTCTCTTCATTCTATCCTCAGTCCCATTGACTGGAAAAGCCGAAGCGGCCACCCAGATCACCAACAACACCGATAACGAGGCATGGAGCATTCGGAACAGCGCCACGAGTCAGGGGAAAGGGCTCTGGTACGACCAGCATGACGCAGTCTGGTTTTATGACGGAACCAACAACCCCATTCAAGTACAAGCCAAAGACCCCGCGGCGGCTCCCGGTATCATCGATAATGTGGTCTTTACTTTAGGAAGCGGCGCCTTTGCCGGACAGGTGATCGGCGCGTGGCGCAGAGGGCAAGATGACGGCTGGATATCGACCGACGGCGGAGCCCCGGTGAAAGTGATCGCGACCAATCCATTCAACGCGGCCAATGCGATGAACCCGGAGGGGGCGGCCATCGCCGACGGTTGCGTCTTCATGGTTCTTCAAGCCGCTTCCGGCAATACCACACTGGTAAAAAATGTCTTTCAGGTCAACCCCGCCACCGGCGCCGCAACCCTCCTCACCGGCGCAATCCCGCTCACGACGGGACCCACGATCGCGACCGACGGCGCGCCGCGAATTTCGACCAGCGATTGCCAAGCGGCGTGGGTCTTCGACGACGGCTCCGGAACCCTCCAGCTTCAGTTCTATAACGGGTCCAGTCTCACCCCCATTGACACCGGAGATATCGATACACTGAACTCCAACCTTCGCGGCTTTCAACTCAGCCATGGCCGGCTGGTCTATGAAAAGGTGGTGAACGGGATCAGCCAGATCTTTCTCTATGACAACGCGGCGGCCAGCCCCGCGCCCGTTCAACTGACCTCGGATACGTCGGGCGGGAACTTTTCTCCGCGAACCGACGGACGGCATATCGCCTGGCTGCACGGCAACGCCGACGGGACCCAGGTGAACATCGTTTTCGACGGCGGGCTTCAACTGACCGACGCGACGAACCGACCGGCCAACCTGGGGCCGACGACCGATCATCCCTTTCAGCTCGATCGTGGACAGCTTTTTTGGAAAGACCTGAACGGCGCGCTTCGCTATGACGATGGAAGCGGAATCGCAACCGTCGATATTACGCCCGCCGCGTCGCTGGTGACCCAGCTGGGAACAACCTCCTGCTGTCTTCCCTGGCTGGCCGACGGCATTGCCTACTGGGTCGGGAGCAACGGAACCCAGGACGATGTTTTCGGTTTCACCGGAACGGCCCCCTCCGACACGCAGCAGCCTCTCCCCCCATTTCTCGTTGTCGCAACACCGGGCGCGAATCAGGTGACGCTGGCCTGGGACCAGATCGTCGGCGCCGATTCGTATAACCTTTACATCTCCGAACAATCGGGCCTGACAAAAGATAATTTCGCGAGCGTAAGGGGGGGGAGGAAGCGAAGCGGCGTCACCCGTCCCTACACCGTGACCGGCTTGACGCCGAACCACACCTACCACTTTGTGATCACCGCGGTGGACGGGGGGACCGAAGGCCCCGGGTCGCGGGAGATCGTAACCACATTGATTGGAAATTTAGATTGGACCCCCGTAGGAAATCTCTCCGGGACAGACTTCTACGCGGTGGCGGCAGACAAAACAAATGATGGAATCGCCTATGCGGCGGGAGGAGTTACTGTTTATAAAACAACCGACGGAGGAGCCGCCTGGGACCCCCTGGAGGGTGGGATCGGTGGAAAGGGTGTGAGGGCCCTCGCCGTGGACGGATTAAAGGTTTACGCCGCGACGAAAGCTGGCGACTTACTGCGAAGTCTGAATGGGGGGACCTCGTGGTCGGTTATCGCAGATGGCATCGATGTGGGCGAACAGTACAAGTCCCTTGCAATGGACCCGGTCGATGCGAAAATCCTCTACGCGGGCGATTTCCAACTCCCTTCTTACGATTCGACGACCGATTCGCTTCTGATCGGATCAACGGACAATGGAGATAATTGGAATCATCTTCCCGAAGTCGATCTTCGTGCCTATGCCCTCGCGGTCGATTCCTCCGGGGTGGTCTATGCGGGAGGGTCCGGCATTCCGAACTTTGCGAAAAGCAATAACGGCGGGGCGACCTGGACCGACCTTCGCATCTCAGGGGTCAGCGTTTTCGTCTACTCCCTCGCAATCGATCCGACAACCTCGTCCACCCTTTACGCCGGGACACTCACGCAAGGTGTCTACAAAAGCGTGACCGGCGGCGCCTCGTGGATTCAAAAGAATACCGGCCTGCCCGGAACACTTCCGGCCATCCGCGCCCTTCTGATCGATCCCGCCAATCCGAAATACATCCACGCCGGAACGGACGCGGGGTATTACTATACGACCGACGGGGGGGAGCACTGGGTGGCTGGAAACAATCCCTCGCTGACCGCTTCCCGGACGATCTATGGCCTGACCCTTACTCCTTCTCGCCATCTGATCGCCGCGACCGATTCCGGGCTCTTTCTGCTCGATCTCTCGGCGGAGCCGCCGGGAGCGGCCATCTCGGATCTCGCCCTGACCCATACCGCAACGCCGAACCCGGTCTCCACCGGAGAGAACCTCGTCTATCAGCTCACGGTCGCCAACCAAGGACCCGACGCGGCCACCAGCGTGGTCGTCACAACGACCCTCTCGGCCGGGACAACCTTCGTTTCTTCCGCGGCGACGCAGGGAACCTGCCAGGGAACCGAGACCATCACCTGTAATTTAGGCACGATCGATAACGGCGCCCACGCCGGCGTGACGATCGTCGTGACGCCCATCGTCGCCGGCAATTTGAGTCAGAATGCCCAGGCATCGACCGGCAGCACCGATCCGAACAGCGCCAACAACTCCGTTTCGATGACCGCCACCGTCAACACCTCTTCATCAGGAGGAAGTGGCGGGGGCGATGGTGGAGCCGGAGCACCGCCCGTCGATACGGGAGACGCTGGATCGGATGGTATAGACGGAGCGTCTGGAAATAACACTTCTTCGAGCGGAGGAGGGGGCGGCGGCTGCGCGATGAAGGTCGACAGCGAATTTGATCCGACATTGGTTGGGTTGCTCGGGATTATTTTGATGCTTCTGAGCTGGAGATGTGTAATCAAGAATAAACTGGTCGGGTGGAAGTTATGGACTTTGACTCTTATGGCGCTTGCATTGGCCGCCGCCCACTTTGCCGAAGCGAGCCCTACAAATCTTGCCGATTTTAACACCCAATACGGGACCGGAAGCACAAAGCTCAACCACTGCAAGCTATGTCACGTCAACGCCAACAGCGCGACGTCGATCACAGCGGTCCGCCCTCTTACCTCCTATGGGGCCGATTATCTGGCGCAGGGACGCAACGCCGCCTCCTTCACAGCAATCGAACCCAAAGATTCCGACGGAGACGGGTTTTCGAATTTAACGGAAATTCAAACACCCACCTTTCCGGGGGATGCGGCCGACAAGCCGACGATCACCGTGGGCCTCGCGCCGACCTCCGACACCCGGTTCGACGATCCGGGAGCGACGGTTTCTTTCACGCTCACGGTGACGAACGCGGGAAACAGCGCCGCCAGCTATAACGTCACCGTCACCGGGAACAATTGGACCACCACCCCTCCCGCCTCGATCGGTCCGGTCGCAGCCTCCGGGACCGCCGACCTTACCGTCACAGTAGCGATACCCGCCACGGCCTCCGAAGGGGACTCCGATACGGCCACGGTCAAGGTGGCCTCCCAATCGGCCGCGACCCAATCGGCGACCGCCGCATTGACCACCGCCGTCTTCGCGGCGGCTTCGTTTGGAGACTGGATCTTTGTCGGAGGCGTATCGGGAACCGCTTTCCACGCGGTCGCGGCGGATAAAACGAATGATGGAATCGCGTACGCAGCGGGCGGGTCGAACGTCTATAAGACGACCGACGGCGG
>JAHFEM010000164.1 GCA_023248505.1 Nitrospirota bacterium | reverse complement strand
GGCAGGAGACGCTTCCGGCCATCTACGGCGCAAATCAAGTCCCCGCGGGGCTTCAAGAGGGGATCGCCAAGCAGTTTGCGTTCTACAGCCGCGCCGCAAACCAGGCGGGAGCCCCCCGTCTCACGCTGAACGAAAAGCTGGTGCAACAGGTTCGACAGGGGCTCCGGGCGATCCCGTTGGAGGAGCGCCTCTATAGCCGCGTCCGCCGGGAGGCGACCGGGAAATCGGAGCCGTACACCCTCAAGACCGCATTGAAGGGGGGCGGAGAAGAGGCCTTCCTCAGCGATTACAAGATCCCGGCGATCTTCACCGATGCGGGTTGGAAGGGTCCCTTCAAAGAGTCGCTCGATCGGGTCCTTCAAGAGAAAGAGGTCGGCGGCGAGGAGTGGGTTTTGGGCGAACCGGAGCCGGAACGAACCGCGGTCGAAGCGGGAATCGAGAAGCGCTACTTTGAGGAATACCAGCGCCATTGGCGCGCCTTTCTCGAATCGATCCGGTTGCGGCCGGCCGAGTCCTTGGCCGAGACGGAAAAGCTCTTCGCGGCCCTCTCTCCGGAGAATTCGCCGCTGGTGGCGCTCTTCGCCGAGATCGATCGAAACACATACCTGCGGAGGGAAGCCCCGCGTCCTCTCGGGGGCGGCTTGGCGAAGGGAATGGTCGACCGGGTCAAAGAGAAGCTTGGGATGGAGCGCGAATCGGGAGGAGCGTCCGCTGCCGCGACGCAACCGACGCCGGTCTCGACCCGATTCCAATCGTTTCATGATTTCATCGCGCCGGCCGATCCGAAGAAAGAGTCTCCGGTGGTCCGGCTCGTGGCCGAACTTCAAAGGGCCCACGAGGTCCTCCGACCGCTGGCGGAATCGGGCGGCGATCCGAAAGGGGCCAAGGCCTTGGTCCAGAGCATGGCCGGCGGGCAGTCGAATGATCTCTTCGCCGCCCAGAAGAACGCGGAGCGCCTTCTGCAGGGGGCCGATCCGGAAGTCCGACGGGTGCTGGCGCCGATTTTCCTGGAGCCGTTCAGAATGGCCTCCTCCGGGGTGATGAGCGGGGCGATGGCCGACCTGAACCGCCGATGGCGGGGAGAGGTCTACGAGCCGTGCCAGCAGAGCATTGCGGGACGTTATCCCTTCAAGAAGGGCGGAGAAGATGCGACCTTGACCGACATCGCGGAATTCTTCCACCCGCAGGATGGGACGTTATGGAAGTTCTACGACAAGGAGCTCAAGGCCTTTGTCGAAGAGGGGAACCAGCGTTGGGAGGTCAAGCGGACCTCGGCCGCCCCGGCGATGTCGTCCGAGCTGCTTGACTCGCTCCGGCGGGCCCGGCTTCTCTCGGAGAGTCTCTTCCCCCGCGGGAACCCGGATCTGAAGCTTTCATTCAGCCTCTATCCTTACCCGAGTTCGGGGGTCAGCGAGATCCTCCTCTCCGCCGACGGGAAGGAACTCCGCTATCGAAACGAGCCTCAGGAATGGCATGAGTTCGCCTGGCCCGGGCCGTCCGGCGCCCCCGGCGCGGTCCTCCAGGTCCAGAGCGGCGGCGCTCGACAGGTGCAGCAGTATGCCGGCCGATGGGGATTCTTCAAGCTCCTCGACGCTGCGCGGATCACGCCGGTCAGCAGCACCGTTTATAAAATCGAGTGGGAGCTCAAAGGTCCGGACGGGAAGGTCGTCAAGGTTCGTTATGACCTGAAGGCCCAGAGTTACAAGAATCCGTTTAAGCCTGGATTCTTTTCGGAGTTTGTCTGTCCCGGCCGGATCGGATGATCGTGAAGGGGCATTCAATCACCGGAGGTTGAAAAATCCCTCCCCTTTGCCCGCCTGCACTGTCTCGTGCACCCGGCAGGGCGCCAGGGGCAGGATGGCGCAGTGGATGTCGGGCGAGGCGGGTAGAAGGTCTCTCTGCTTGAAGGATCGAAGTTTATTCTTTACGCATTTTAATTAGGAGTCGCTTTTCTTGGACAAGAACTCATTCGGCTGTTTCGGAAAGCTCCCGATCCATTCCGATTTTATCCGCTTCAGCGCCTCCGGCGAAGAGGTCCGCGCGCTCGATCAGTGGCTTCAGGAGGGAATTCACGCCGCGCAATCCCGGTTGGGGAGAAGGTGGGAGGCCGATTTCGCCCAGGCCGATCCGTGGAATTTTGTCTTTCAGGTGGAGGGGACCGACGCCTTCCTCATCGGAACCTTGGCGCCGAGCCGGGATCAGGCGGGGCGCTCCTATCCCTTCTTTTTCTTCCTCAGGGTCGATCGGAAGCGATTCGCGGCGCCGATCCAATTTGCTCCGATGACGTATGCCTCCTTTCTGGGAGAAGCGGACAAGCTGGCGCGGTCGGGAGGCTCCGGGATGCGCCTGAAAGAGTTTCTCGACTCCCTTGAGCGCTTCGAGGTTCCGATCCCGGACGGCCGGCCGCCGGCGGCCGATGAGGAGACCTATCGGCGTTTCCTGGAGGGGGAGAAGAGCGGGGCGTTCTGGGCCGCGCTCTTCGGAGCGTTTGAACACCCTAAAAAATATTTGATCGATCAGAACCTGGCGGCGATCTTAGGGCCGATGCGCCGGACCGCTTCGAGCCGGCTTGGTTTCGGTTTGAGGTTTCCGCTGATCTCTCTGGAGAAAAATCGCAACGAGGATATCCCGCTCTGGTGCGATCTGATGGCCCGGATGCTGAAGCGCCCGCCCGCCGGTCTCAACTTTTTTTGGAATCGGGTGCCGGCGAAGGGAACCCCCTGGATGATGCTCTTCCTCGGTCCCCCCGCGCCGAAGAGCTTTCTCTCACTGATTCGCCCGGACCTCGACGGCGAGTTCGCCTATCCTTTGGCCCCGGAGACGGCCGCCGAGCTCCATGCGGTGAAGGAAAAGGTCGATGCCGGCCGGCGGGCGATTTTGGAGAACGGCGAGATGTCGCTGGCTCGTTTCTTAGAGGAGATGGGGGCGATATGAGAAGGGAAGCGATCAGCTGTCAGCCGTCAGCCGTCAGCTTGAAAACTTTTTAATCTTTAGCTGAATGCTGAAAGCTGATCGCTGACAGCTTTATTTGCGGAGTCTCTGATGAGTGATGAAATCGCGGAGTGGACGGAGATCGGATCGACGCCGATCCGTTCCGATGCCCCGGCCGGGGATTCGGCCCGGTATGATCCGCTCTTCGAGCGGCTCCAGGCCGAGATCGGAAAGCTGGAGTCGCTCTCCGGCGCCCCGGTTCAATGGAAAGAGGTGGTCGACCTTGGAAGAGAGCTCCTGCGGAAGAAGTCGAAGGACCTCCTGGTCGCGAATTATATCTCCGTCGGATTGCTGGAGCAGCGGGGGTACGCCGGTCTTCTCGCGGGGCTTTCCTGCATCGAAGGGATGATCGAATCGTTCTGGGAGACCCTCTACCCGGAGACCAAGCGGATGCGGGCGCGGATCAATGCGATCATTTGGTTTTCTGAAAAGGGGGGCGTGGCCGTCGGGCGCAAGAAGCCCCTTCCCGGAGAGGGGAAAGCGGTTCGCGCCTGCAGCGAGAAAATCGACCTTCTCGAGAAATATCTCGGTGAGCGGCTGGCAAACGATTCTCCGGGACTCGGAGACCTCCGCCGCGCCGTCGACCAATGGGCCAGGGAGTTCGAGAGCGCCGAAGCGGCATCGGCCCGGTCCGAATCTGCGGCGCAAAGCGTGTCGGCCCCGGCGGAGTCAACCGGACCGGCGATCTCTTCCGGAAAGATCGAGTCGATCGAGGATGCCGAGAGGGTTTTCGGCGAAGCGGGCGACGTTCTCCGTCGGGCTGCGGACGTGGTTCGAGGCCAAAACCCGACGAATCCGTGGCCCTATCAGGTCGTGCGCGCGCTGACCTGGTCGCGGTTCGACGGCCTTCCCGCCCATACCGATTGGGAAACCCGCATTCCGGCGCCGCCGTCTCATCTTGTGGAGAGCGGGCGTCTGCTGGTGGAGCAGAGAGGGTGGAAAGAGCTGGCCGACCAGGTGGAATCACAACTTCCGGAATACCCCTTCTGGCTCGACCTCCAGCGCCTCGGCGTGCTGGCGCTTTCCAATCTCGGGTCATCCTATGCCGGGATCAAGAGCGCCGTGCTCGGCGAGCTTCGGATCTTGATGCAACGGCTTCCCGATTTGCCGAGGTGCCGTTTCGCGGACGGGACCCCCTTCGCGGACGAGGAAACAGCGCAGTGGATCGAGAAGGAGGTGATGGCCGGCGGGGGCGGCGCTTCGACCTCCGGGGCGCCGGGGAGCGCGGCGGACGGTCGAATGGCGGAGACGCGCGCGCAGGCCCATCAACTTCTCGGCCAAGGAGAGGCGAAGGGGGCGATCGCTCTTTTCCAAGAGCGGATCGCTGCAACCGCGTCGCGGCGCGAGCGCTTCCGGTGGCAGTTGGAATTGGCCCAGCTCTGTCTCGATGCGGGGCACCCGAAGGTCGCCCTCTCTCAACTCGACGCGCTTCAACGGGAGATCGATCGTTTCTCGCTGGAAGAGTGGGAGCCGGCGCTGAGTCTGGAGGTGCTCCGGGCCTCTTGGCGTGTTTTGAACCGTTTGTCTCGGGATTCCGATCCGGGCTCCCCCGAGTGGGCCGGCCGGGTAGAGGCAATTTATGGAAAGATCAGCCGGCTCGACCCGATCTCGGCGTTGGAGCTGGATAGAAAGTAAAAAAGAAGCCGTCAGCGGTCAGCTATCAGCTAAGAATCTAAAAGCTTTAAGCTGACGGCTGACGGCTGACGGCTGACAGCTGATCGCTGAAAGCTTCATTTAATAAATTCAAAAAGGAGAAAAACAATGGCAAAAGAATCATCCGTAGCACCGAAGGAACGGGTCAATATCGTCTACAAGCCTGCCACGGGCGGGGCGCAGGCGGAAGTCGAGCTTCCCTTGAAAATGCTCATGATGGGAGATTATACGCTGCGGTCCGACGAGACCCCGCTCGAAGATCGGAAGCCGATCAACATCGACAAGGATAACTTCGAAGAGGTGATGCGGAACCAAGAGCTGAAGATCTCGTTGAATGTGGCCAATAAGCTTTCCGGAAAGGAAGGGGAGGAGCTTCCGGTCAATCTGAAGTTCGAGAAGATGAAGGACTTCGGTCCGGAATCGGTGGTGGAGCAGGTTCCCGAGCTGAACAAACTGCTTCAGCTTCGAACGGCGCTCCAGGCGCTCAAAGGGCCCTTGGGGAACATCCCGGCTTTTCGGAAGAAGATCGAAGGCCTGATCTCCGACGTGGCCGCCCGTGAGAAATTGCTCAAAGAGTTGGGTGGGGAAAAATAAGCTGTCAGCGCTCAGCTTTCAGCAGTCAGCTTAAAAACTTTTGAAATCTTTAGCTGAAAGCTGACCGCTGACGGCTGATCGCTTTCTTTCACAAATAAGGAGACAAGAACATGGCGGAACAAACAGAAGAGAAGCAGGCGGGGACGGTCGAGGCAGCCGAGGGCGAGACCTCTCTGCTGGACACCATCCTGCAGGAAACGAAATTGAAACCGTCCGAAGAGGGATACTCGATCGCGAAGCGCGGCGTGGAGGCTTTCAT
>JAHFEM010000163.1:4163-5510 GCA_023248505.1 Nitrospirota bacterium | reverse complement strand
TTCTCTTTATACGGGTCTTCCTGGTTCTGGAAAAAGTCTGTACGTTGTGGGGAATGTTATCCTCCCGGCCCTTCGAGCTGGTCGCCGTGTGTGGGCTGTTATGGAGTTGGAATCTGTTGATATTTGGCGTCGTTTTTTGGGTGACTCTTCTCCTGGTTTTGAGTCTCGTTTGTTGGTCCGATCTGATTTGTCGTTTTTGCCCGAGGTTGGTATTGGGGATGTGGTTGTCATCGATGAGTGTCAACGCTGGCTCCGAGCTGGTGGGACTCCGGATCAGTCGGTGCTTTATTGGTTCGAAACCCATCGTCATTTGGCGGCTGATGTTGCGCTCATAACTCAAGATTACATGAAAATTTTTCGTCAGGTTTATGTTCTTGCCGAATTGGTATATACCTTTCGGAAATTATCTTTTCTTGGTCTACATGGCAGTACTCGTTTGATCGTCAAGGGCGGCGTTAAGGAAACCAACGTTATCCGGAAGGAAACGCTGACTTTTGATCCTGCTCATTTTCAGTTGTATCGCTCGTATGAGGTGAAGCAGGTTAAGGAGGTTAGGACTTCGTCGGGTTCTATCTGGCGCTCTTGGGTTATTCGTTTTGCCGTTGTTGCTCTCGTTTTTCTCGTCTGGTTTTTGTCTTCTCGTTCTTGGTTGTCGGCTTCCTCACCTCCTGCGTCCGTTGCGGCTTCTGATTTGTCACCGGTTCTAAAGCGGAAGCCTCCGGTATCGGTCGTAGGGGGTGGGGTCTCTTCTGATCCTGTTGTCGATGATTTGCTTTGTGTGGTTGGCTCTGCTGGTTCCGTCGATGGTCGTGAGTATTGGTTTCTTGCTTCTGGTGGTCGTCGATATACCCTCTCTGAGCTTCGTGCAAAGTTTGGGCAAACGATTTGGAGAAATGATCCCGCCTTGGGCTGGCGGCTTTATGCGGAGGGTCTAGCGTATGTTGGAATGGGATGCTAGTTTAATTCAGTCTGTTGTCAATGCTGCTTTGGGGTATTTTATGATTGGTTTTACTTTGGGTTTGATCGTTAGGCTCGTTTTATCGTCGAGGGATAGATAATGCCTACGTTGGAGGATCTGTCTGCTCTTCTGTATACAGATTTAGTATTGTGGGGGGCTGCTGTCCTCTCGCTTTCTATCACTGTTTTTGCTGTTCTGTACGTCCTCCGTGTGCTTGACATGGAGTAATCTTTAACCTTGGAGAGGGGGTGATTTTGATGCAAAAATACTTTGTCATGTTTTATGTGCTTGTTCTGAGCTTGATCGTTTCGGTCTCTGCTCAAGCGCAAGTTTTTACCGTCCCGGTGGGTGCCTTCGATGATGTCGTCGCCGATATCACGGCTTGGGGG
>JAHFEM010000163.1:0-4153 GCA_023248505.1 Nitrospirota bacterium | reverse complement strand
TTGTCGTGGATTGGATCTATGATCGGTTGCTTGTTGCTGGTGGTCTTTTGCTGGCGATATCTTTGGTTGGTGCTGCCGTGGTCCGCGTTCAGTATGTTCTTTTTCGTCGCTCTCGATGATAAGGGGGGTCCTTGTGGGGGCCTCCCTTATCAGTCCGATTGGGAGATGGTGTTTTCGGTGAATCCCAGGTCGGTCTTAAATCCGAGTATAAACTCAAGCGAATCTATCCTTCCTCTGTAGTAAGCTCTTATCGTGTGCGTCGATTCTTTATTTAATTTTTCGTTACATAATTTTAGTTCTCTCCGCAATACCTCTTTGTCGATTGTTATCTTCTCCACTTTTTCCCCTCCGCACTTCAGTAAATTATACCTCCTTTTGGTTCAAGTTGCTTGATCCTTTACTGCTTGTCTGTATCCGTAATCGTATGCGCACAAAAATATTTTTTTGTAAAATCATCCCATAATAGTACTGTTGTGAAGTTTTCTTCCATTGCTTCTTTTGCTTTTTTTTCTATTTGTTCTCCTGTGACCTTTTTTTTGCTCATTTTTCTCCTCTTATCTGAAGGGCTCTCCGATCGGAGATGCCGATGCGATTAAACGGCCGTTTTCATCCATCCAGCGTAAATCTGCTCCGGGATGTTCGATCAGATCTGTCCATCGTTTTGCCGCTTTTGCCATCGATCTACACGTAATATGTATTGCGTATCCATCGATGAACCCACTAATTGTATAATACATAACCCCTCCTAAAAATTGGACCGGCCTCCCGGCCCTTCGCCCCGAGACAGGGCCGGGAGGTTGGTCAATAGAAGAGAACGGAACGCCGGCGTTTAATTGCCCGGGGATGCTGGCGGCGTGACCTCTTTACGGGGCGCGCCGGTAGCGTTCCCGGTATCCTCCTTAGGCGTTTCCTTCCTTAATTTGTTTGAATTTTCCTGGTTTTGCTGTCGAGGGTGGGTAGGGGAGGGGGTGAAACCCTGGTAACTACTAAGGTAGTTAATCTTTTTATATTGACAACCTATTTTTTTGGGGTATAGTTACGCTTGGAATCATAGAAAGGGCGAAGTTTACATAATATACATTATCCGACTCATCTCGTAACGTCCGGCGACGGATTCTCCTAATCAGGATTAACCTAAATCTGCAGAGGCGGAACGACGTGTCCTCAAAAAACCATTAATCTTAATGGAAACCATGAAAAAGAGGTCACAGAAACCCGAAACAATCTGTGAGATTTATAACTTCTCTCCTTCGAACGTCCGCCAGATCCAATATAGAACCAAAAAACAAACACTTAAGAGACCTAATCACCATACTCACGATAGCCCATAATTTCCATAGCCTCAGGATCGTTCTTCAACGCTAAAAGCAACCACTTCTCCAATCGCTTATTAAGCAACCGAACCTCTTCTATTTCTGCCTCAGGTAATAACCTCACCGTCATAAAACCCTTTTTTAACGCGTGTTGGCAAGGTATTCCTGAATCGGTGCGTCTCTCCACCTTCGCTCTTTGGACCATACCAAAAAGCATGAACAAATTTATTCCTTTATTCATCCAATTCACCCCCCACCCCGAAGCGAGCGGGTGGGTTGGATGAATTTTATAAGGGAGGGAACCATGACATACACAAATCAGGGGAAAGATCGACGGGATGGGGTGTGTTTCGCGAGGCCGAGCATAAGAAAAGAGAAATGAAAGATCTATTTTAGAAACGGAATTTACGCGAAGATTTCGCCGAGGGGAATCTGAAAGCCGGGCAGGAGTGGGGTGGTCAGGGTGTCGTTTGTTTCGCGGGAGAGCTCGGCGGACCGGGTGTAGCCCTTCTCGGCCGTCCGATAAACTTTCACCGTCTCCAGCTCCGGATCGACAACACAGTATTCGGAGATACCATGGCGCTCATAGAGTTTGCGTTTGATCACTTCATCGGTCTTGCGGGTGCCATCGGAAAGAATTTCGACGACGAGGTCCGGCGCTCCCTGAATGTTCTTGTCAGTGACGATGGAAGCTCTTTGCGAAGAGATAAAGAGCAGGTCGGGCTGAACGACGTCTGTCTCGGAGAGAACCACATCCATCGGGGCGTCGAAGACTTCACCGAGATTATTTTTTTTGAGGAAAACATCGAGAGCGGTCAGCATTTTCCGAGAAATCCGTTGATGTCTTGTCGAAGGCGAAGGGGTCATGAAGTGATCTCCGTCGATCAGTTCGTGGCGCTTCCCGTCCTCCGGGAAGAGGAGGTAATCTTCATAGGTGAATTTGACCCGATGGGTTCGGGATGACATGATCTTCCTCACTTTCCTGAAAATTCATGATCTGAAGATAACAAGACCGATATGAAATGTCAAACCTCCCCCTCCACTTCTCCCCCCACAAATTCAGTTGAAATCGAGTCAATTTTGGGGTATGAATACAGGCAGTCTAAAAGAAACCTGAGCCGAAACGTAAAACCGATCCGTCACCTTTCAAAGCGACCCTCCTATGGATAGCCAGATTTTTTCAGGAAAATACGAGATCCAAGGGGAGATCGCCCGGGGCGGCATGGGGGTCGTCTACAAGGCGATGCACAAGACCCTCAACCGCACGGTGGCCATCAAACTCCTTCATCCTCAATATACCGGCGACGCCTCCTTCTCGAAACGTTTTCAGCGCGAGGCCCGCGCCATGGCCCGATTGGACCATGAAAATATTATTCGGGTCTACGATGTCGCCGAGGATCAGAGCGCCCAATACATCGTCATGGAATTCTTTCCGGGAAAAGATCTCAAACAGGTCATTCTCGAAAAAGGATCTCTCGCTCCCGATCAGGCGCTGTCGATTTCTCTCCAAATGGCGGAGGCGCTCGCGTATGCCCATGCACAAGGGATCGTTCACAGGGACATCAAGCCGGGCAACGTCATGGTCGATAGCCGAGGGAGGGTGAAGCTGGCCGATTTCGGCATTGCCGCCGCGACCGATGAGATCTCCGTGACCGCCACCGGCCAGATCATCGGCACCCCCGAATATATGTCCCCCGAGCAAGCCCGCGGAGATGTGATCGACGGACGAAGCGACCTCTATTCGCTCGGAATCGTCCTCTATGAAATGCTGACCGCAACGACCCCTTTCGAGAGACTCTCTCGGATGTCGATTGTCGCCAAGCTCCTCTATGAGCCGCAGGAGTTCGACCTTTCCTTTTCCGATGCGATCCCTCCTTCGATTCAAGCGCTCATTCGAAACCTTTTAAAGAAACAGGCCCCGGACCGGATCGCAGATGCCGAGACACTGGTGGCGCAGCTCAAAAATCTCGTGAAAGAGATCACTGAAGAATCGACGCTCGATCAGACGAGGACCGCGATCAACCCGTTGCGATTGACCCCTCCTCCCTTCCAGGAAGAAGAATCGACGGCGATGCTGCCGGGCCGCCCGGACATGAAGAAAAGCGGGGCATTTTCTCCCTCCAAAACGCCCCCTCCGCTCCGCCAACCGTCGGCCGAAAAACCCTCTTCCTCCTCCATTTCGCAGCCTCGTCCGCCCGAAAAAACCAAAGTCCTCCCTCCCCCTCCGCCGCCGGAGCGCAGCAAGACGGGGAAGGGCTCGACGCTGATCTTCGCCGGAATCGCCGGGCTGGTCCTCCTCATCGGCGCGGGAATTTACTATCGCTCCTCCTCCCCTGGACCTTCCACCGATTCAACGGCGCCTGTCTCCGAGCCTGCGCCGCGTTCGGAGGAGAAACCGATCGCGCTTCCCGCTCCCCTCCCCATCGCATCGCTTCCCGAACCGAAAAAAGAGGAAGGGAGCGATCCCGCCCTTGTTGAAAACATAAACGGGATTGAAGCGGAAGCGCGGAAAATTCAGGGCGAGACCGCGCAGGCGCGGTCGGAAGCGAACGGTCTCGATGCGCGCCATCGGGCCTCCCAAGCTTATCTGCAAGCAGCGGAATGGGAAAGCAAAGGCGCCAAGGCCCTCCAAGAGGGAACCGGATTGATCGGAGAGAAACAGTATCAGGAAGCCGGCGCAAAGCTGCATGAGGCGAAGGATCTTCTCGCCCACGCCCATCAGGGATTCAAAAAGGCGAAAGACGAAGCGCAACTGCAAATCGCCCGGGAAAAGACTCCCGCCCCGTCCAAAGAGCCCAAGCAGGTCAAGGGAACCCCGCTGCCGGACGCCGACAAAAAAA
>JAHFEM010000162.1 GCA_023248505.1 Nitrospirota bacterium | reverse complement strand
AGGACCGAACGGTCCTGGCCTTTTTGTATTGATCCGCGCCCTCCATCGTCATCGCCGTTTGAGCGTCGCCTGATGCGCCAAGCAGAAATCGGCGCTCTTCCGATCGAGGTCGGTGAGAGCGTCGGAGCGGTCCATGACGCACTTCGGGTTGTCGCAGTGGTCGAGTTGATAGGTGTGCCCCAGCTCATGGACCGCCTCCTTGAGAACCCGCACCCGGAAAAGGGGGTCCTCATCGAGACGCTCTTTCGACGCCGGGTGAAGGCAGGCGACGGAAACGACGGCGACCCGATCGACCGGGTCGGCCTCGCCGAGGACGATATCCGATTCCGGATTGTAGAGATCGGCATCGACGATTCCGATCCGCCGCTCCGTTTCTGGCCGGTCCGTCTCCTGCCGTTCCGCCTCAAGCCGACGGAGGAAGAGCGACGAGCGGTATTGATCCCGCTTCGGATCAAAGGCCCCCTCGGGAAGAGGTTCCGCTCCGGCCACATGAACCGCTTCACCGAATCGGTAGGCCAGCTCTTCGCGGAGAAACTCCACCAGCTCCTTGGGAATCACGCCGAACGGGACGATGGAAATCATCCCTCCTCCTCAATGAAGCGCACCGGAAACGTTTTTCCGCCTTATGCCTCCCGTGTCTTATCTTTTATCAAGCCGCCTTCGGCTGATACGTAACGACCCGGCCCCAGAGGCTCTTCGTTCCCCAGATTCCGGACCGGAGCGACTCAAGTTGAACGATCTGGCTGTGATCGACGAAGAGGTTCACGTCCGGTCCGTAGTTCTTGATGTACCAGGCAAAGACCTCCGGATCGGCCGCTTCGAACATCGGCTTTTCCAGGCCGAGGGCGTTGACGATCTTGGCGACGACGTCGGTCCGCCAGACCGGAATATTCTCGGTGATCCCTTCCGATTCGATCATGATCTGGTAGGCCCCGGCCTCGACGAACCGCTTCGCCTGGCGGATCGCCCACTCGGGATCGCGGGTTCCCTCCGCCTCCAGCTCCGCCGACGCGGTCGCCCCGCCGGCGCCGAACTGAATCCCCACCTCCGGTTTTGCCTTGAGCCCCGCCTTCTGCACCTTCTCCACCAGGCGCAGAAGATCATCCGTCGGAATGGAGATAAAGCCGCTCGAGATCTCGACGATATCGAACTCGAGCTCCTTGCACTCTGCAATGTACCGATCGACCGCCTGCGGCCCCTGGGTGAGAACGTATTCGATGAAACCGCCGGTCGAGACGACGACATTGTGCAAGTGGCAGAGATCGAGAAGATCTTTGACCGCGCGCCGCGGCATCAGGCTGAAGGAGCCCCCGGCAAACTTCAGCGCATCGACATAGTCCCCCATCGTTTCGAAGATATCCTCCAGGTAACGCCGCCCCATCGGGGTATAATAGGGTCCCCGGATCTCGGTGATGCCGCGGGACCGCGGCTTGCGCGGACGCTCATTGATTCGTATAAACGAAAACGCCCGATCCTCCTCCTTCTTCTGATGTGATTGAGCCATACGCTCCTCCTCTCCGATATGCACGCTTTTTTTAATTTTGCCATAGAAGGAGATTGCGTCACAATCGCCCAACGGGGCTATGCGCAGCGACGCGCCCTTGGAGATCCCCCATCGAGGAGTGTAAAATGAATGAAATGAAGTCCGCCGTTCAGTCAAAAACAAGCGACGAGCGCAAGAAAAAGGCCGCCGAGATCGTGGCCCGCCTGAAGCGGCTTTTTCCGGAGGCGAAAACCGTGCTCCGCCACGCCCATCCCTGGGAGCTTTTGGTCGCGGTGGTCCTCTCCGCGCAGTGCACCGACAAAAAGGTCAACGAGGTGACCGAAACGCTCTTTAAGAAATACCGGACGCTCGACGACTATGTTCAGGCCGATCCGGAGGAATTCGAACGGGAGATCGAACCGACCGGATTCTACCGGAACAAGGCCAGGAACATCTTGGCGGCGGCGAGGATCGTGAAGGAAACATTCGGCGGCGCCGTCCCAAGAACGATGGACGCGCTCCGGACCCTCCCCGGCGTCGGGCGAAAAACCGCCAATGTGATTTTGGGGGCTTACGGCGTCCCCGAGGGGATTGCGGTCGACACCCATGTCAAACGCTTGTCCCGGCGTTGGGGGCTGGCGAGCGCGACCGACCCCGACAAAATCGAGCGGGAGCTGATGGCCATTCTCCCGAAGCGGGAGTGGGCCGGTTTTAACTTTCGCGTCGTGGATTACGGACGGCAATACTGCACCGCGCGGCCCCATCACCACGAGACCTGCCCGTTGAGCCGGTTTGGTTAAGTCTTTATCGGAAAGATCGCTCGATGAGCCAGCCCCGCGGCTGGACAGATTTTATATCGGACAGGCCCTGTCGAAGGGATCAAAAAAGAGAAGGCAATTTGAAATTCGGAAGAAGCGTCGGCAGAGGGAGAAACTCCGAAAACTGGAGCGGCGCTACTTTGCCGCCCAGACGCGGGGGGGATGAGCGAGACGCGATCGAGAAGATCAAGCGGCTCGCCCCCCATTATCCCGTGCAGGAGATCCTTCGTCCGGCCGCATGAAGGGATTGAAACGAAGCGAGCTCAGCAAGGCCGATCGGGAGCGGATTCATGCGCTCTTCCGGCAGGACGCCGGCGCATACGAACGGAACGGGATTAGCCGATCTCCTCCAGATGTTTGATATGCGCGTAGAGCTTCGGTTTTTCCTCCATCATCCGGTCGAAGCGGATACCGACGGCGTGGTGGGCTTTGTCCGGGAGGGGGGCGATCCAGACGACCTCTCCCATAATCGACTCGCTGACGGTCTCGTCCCCTGCGGTGAGAGAGAATTCAATCAGCACCAGATCCCCGTTCTGATACGCCTCCTCGCTGTATATTCCCAGGCCATGGGTGGAGATATCCCGGACCAAGACAGTGGTCGCTTCTTGCAGTCCCTGGCGCGTCAGGCGGGCGATGGAAATGAGCGGAACTCTAGGGTGCTTCCTTCTGTCGTCCATCGATCTCCGGA
This sequence comes from Nitrospirota bacterium, assembly GCA_023248505.1. GTDB lineage: Bacteria > Nitrospirota > Nitrospiria > SBBL01 > Manganitrophaceae > Manganitrophus. Next base: position 2,542 of record JAHFEM010000162.1, on the reverse strand, counting down.
GGAAAAGGAATGCGCTCTCTTGGAAGGTAAACGTATCAGAGATTCTCCGGCAGTTCAATCAAGAATGATCATTACTGGAAGAAAGAATCGTGCGGCAATGAATAGGAATGAACAGGGAGGATGGGAGATCTCCAGTTCAGGCCGGTCTTTTCCGCAGGCTTGCGATCACCGCTTCCTTAAATAGATTTGAGGCTTCGGCATGATCCAATCCGGCTCAAACGTGATATGTTTCCGGACAAATGCGTCCACCCCTTCATCCATCACCAAATAACATCCTTCCGTCACCAAGGGGGCGTACGTCTGAATCTCAACGATCGGACGCGCTTTCAGACCGTCTTGTAAAATCACCATGACCTTATCCTTCGGCCGGATCCATTTTTTAATCAATTCCGGCATCGACGGATCGAGCGGGTTTCCTTCGAGGAAATACACGTTTCTCTTTTGAGGCAAGTTCTCTCCGTTGTTGACCACGCCGATGACCGAGTGAAGATCTCCGCCGATTTGATCGAGAATGTAACCAGAAAAAAGGATCGAGAGCATACTCCGGGCTCCGACTTGGATCACCCAATTCGGCTTTGTCTCTAAAATGGCCGCGGTGACCAACAAATCCCAGGAGCTTGTTACAAGCCCCCGGCCGCTCACTGTCGCTTCTTTGGTCTGCATCATCCCCTCCGCAACATTCAGTTGATAAGTAGCAAGTCGCTGTCTCTGAATGCAACCCACATACCTTCGCCGGATAATCGGCTTAGCGTGCAAAGCGAGCGATAAATCGGTCGCTTTCGGGCAGAGGGAGAATCTCGATGCGGAATTTCTTATATTTATCGACAGGAAAAGCCGGCGCCCGGATGCAGAAGCTTGCAAAAAATGAAAATATTTTCCGACCGCGACGGCGGGCTTAAGCGCTCCCCATTAAAAAAGGATCTCTTAGGACACGGGGCAGCCTACCCCCGGCGAGGTCGTCGAGAGACTCACTTGAGGGGGACGCCCGTAAAGATAATTTTTGGAACTGCTTGGGGAGGATATGGGAAGGGATGGTAGCGGCGGAGGGCTTCGAACCCCCGACACGCGGATTATGATTCCGCTGCTCTACCAACTGAGCTACGCCGCCATTGGATTTTCCGGAAAGAATCGCTCTCTTCGCTAAGAGCGCGCGTTCGGTTATATCATTTTTCGCTTTGCACGTCAATTGGGAAGCCATTCAAGGGTGTGTCCCATTAGAAAGTGTTCACGGAATCAAGATTATTGGAATGGGGCAAAGCCCCATTCCAATGGGAGCGGTGTCCGGGCAGCGCCCCAAACGGGATCGCCTCGCAAATGAGGACACGACGCAACTCAATTTCAGATTTTCATTCCTCATGGTCACTTGCTGAACGGGTAGTCGATCTTCATCGCCCGGCGGACCTGGCGCATCGTCTCCTGCGCCACCGCGCGGGCGCGGCGCGTCCCCTCCTTCAAGATCTCGTCGATGGCCTTCTCGTCCTGGTCATACCGGGCGCGGCGCTCCCGGATCGGGTCCAAAAAGGCGTTTAGCGCTTTGGCCAGCTTCTTCTTCACCTCGACATCGCCGACCTTTCCTTGGACGTAGCGCTCCTTGAGATCGGAGACCTCCTCCTTGTTCGGATTGAAGGCGTCATGGTAGACGAAGACCGGATTTCCTTCGACATGCCCCGGGTCGGTCGCGCGCAGGCGGGTCGGATCGGTGTACATCCGCATCACCTTCGCCTCGACGCTCTTCGCGTCATCGGACAAATAAATGGCATTGCCGAGGCTTTTGCTCATCTTGGCCTGGCCGTCGATGCCGGGAAGACGGGCGAACTCCCCCACTTTCGCCTGCGGCTCCACCAGGACTTGGGCATAGAGGGCGTTGAAGCGGCGGACGATCTCGACCGTCTGTTCGATCATCGGGAGCTGGTCTTTCCCCACCGGAACCAAATCGGCGTTGAAAATGGTGATGTCGGCCGCCTGATGAACCGGATAGACGAGGAATCCCGCCGGGAGATTCTGCTCGAACCCCTTCTGCTGCATCTCATCCTTGACGGTCGGGTTGCGCTGGAGGCGCGCAACGGTCACCAGGTTGAGGTAGAAGACCGCCAGCTCGGCGATCTCCGGGATCATCGACTGGATGAAAATCGTGCTCCGGGCCGGATCGATCCCGACCGCAAGATAGTCTTTCGTCACCTCGCGGATGTTCTGCTGCAAGATCTCCGGATGCTCGAAGTGGTCGGTCAGCGCCTGGACGTCGGCGACCAGGATGAAGGTCTCATATTCCTCTTGAAGCTTCACCCGATTGACCAGCGATCCGACATAATGTCCCAGGTGGAGCCGGCCGGTCGGCCGATCTCCCGTTAAAATGCGTTTCTTTTGGCTCATCCTTCCTCCAGAATTACGGATCCGACTTGCTCTTCGCCCCTCCGGCGATCGGCCAGGCCCCTTGAACCCCCTCCCAGACGATCTCCGCGAGAAGCGGATGGACGCCGAGATAATCGGCCATCCGGATGGAGAGGGTCGGATAGGTCTCCCGGAGCTTCTCGACTTTCGCGTG
>JAHFEM010000161.1 GCA_023248505.1 Nitrospirota bacterium | reverse complement strand
TCGGTCAGCGGGATAAACCCGACCTTGAGACGCGGCGTTTCCGGCATATCGCCGGTCCCCGCGAAGAGCCCCCGTGTCAGCGGGGGCAACCCCGAGAGCAGGACCCCCAGTGCGGAGAGACCGGCGGCGCCGAGAAAGCGCCGCCGGCTGACCTCGTTTTCTTTCTCATCAGAAAATTGCGACATGTTCTCCCTTTCTCGCGTTAGGACCAAAACCCTTCATGCGTCAACCCCAGCCCCCCGATCCATCCCCGCAGAAGATCGTGCCGGGTCACCGATCCGACGAGGTGATTATTTTCATCGACCACAGGGATCCGGAAGAGATGAAGCTGTATCATGTAATGGGCCACCTCTTCGAGCGAGGTCTTCTCGTCGATCACAACAGGACAGCTCCTCATCACCTCGCCTGCCTGTGTCTTCTCCAGCTCTCTCCCCTCCATGAGGGCCTTCAGCAGATCGATCTCGCTCACCTTGCCGACCACTTTGCCTTCAGAATTGACAATGGGCATCCCGTGCAATCCAGACTCCAACAGAGCCAGGGCAATCTGATAGGCCGATGTCTCCTCCCGGGCCGATAAGGTATTTGTCTTCTTGATTTCCGCCACGGTGGCATAGTGTGATTTCATCTTTCTTCCTCCAAGGTCAATAAAAAAGGCGCTTCGTCCATGAAGATTCCACCATCATGGAAGAGAGCGCCTTCGCTGCCTTCAGAATACAACGCTGTATCTGAGCTATTTAAGTAGCAAATCGAATGCCATTTTTCCTACGTGACATTAAAACACCGAAAAAGCCGATGATTCCTGCATATTCTGTGATTCCATCCACAATCGATCCAAATGGATCGGAGGACGTTTTCCGCGACGCAATTGTCTGCTTTCGGACAAGGGTGATCGGACTTAAAAGAGGAGCGTTTCTGTTTCTTGACGCGAAAATCAAAACCGATCTTACCTACGATGATCCTTTTATATTTTCACTTTTAATGAATTCGCTTGACTGATCCGACTTGTTTCTGTATATTGCCTGCTGGCGGGGCGTTTCGCTTCATCCTGTCACAAAGCGCCACCCACCCGTCGCACTCCAGCTTGTGTTCAAAAAACTGCAGGGGGCGGATAGTGCTTACACGAGTCCCTTCCGACCTGACTCAACATGAACTGGTGACCGCATTAGAGCTGATCCATGCCTCGCTGAACGTCAGCAACGAGGAAGAATTTAAAACCCTCCTTTCCCGCATCGAAGCACTGATTCCCTGTTCTCATATTATCGTTGTCCTTGCGAAGATAGACGAATACACCCGCTTTCAAGATTTCCTTAATATGGTCAACGTCAGCTACCCCCTCGACTGGATCGATCTTTACATGAAGGAGGGCTATGCGGAAATCGATCCTGTCCTTCGATCGCATTTTGGCCGATTCTCAACCCAGATTTGGTCGGAAACCTACCGGAAAGCCGTATCCCCACGCGAGCAGAGATTTATAGGGAACGCCGAGGCGTTTGGTTTATCAGAGGGGATCACGCTTGGCATCGCCTCTCATCGCCAGGGGGCCGGGAGCGTCTTCTCCTTCGCGGGCCGATCAATGTCGGACCATGCCCGGCACGCTATGTTGCTCGAATACCTCATTCCGCACCTCCATATCGCACTCATGCGGACCCTCTCCCCTTCCTCCATCCCCAACTCCGTCCACAACACGACGATCTCCCACCGCGAACGAGAGGTCCTGGACTGGATGAAGGAAGGGAAGACGAGCTGGGAAATCTCCCAGATTCTCCGCATCAGCGAACGGACAGTGAATTTTCACGTCCAGAATATCCTTTCAAAACTTCAGGCCTCAACCCGCGGACACGCCATTGCTCTGGCAATACAACAGGGGCTGATTGGACCGTAGTCATCCAGTCCAGAAACCCAGGTTGATGGATCTGGTTATGAGATCGGAACTCTTCCCAGTCAAGAATAGCGGCCACGGAGTTTGCGCCGGCCGGAGGCAGGCTTTTTACCGGGCCGACCGGGGTTGAGAGAAACCCTAGAAATTGAAGAACCCGCCAAAAGCGCTTCTCAACCTCAAGATAGGAGTACCGGATTTCATTGACCAGCGCCCACTGGTAGAGCCCTTTAAGGAGGATACTCAAATAACGGGAGGACAACCCCTGTTTTTTGGAAGAAGGAGTAACCGTGAGCCTGGAGATCTCGATTGTGTCGGCCTCCTTTCGTATTTGATATCCGGGAGCGACCAAATCGGAAAAGTCGGTCTCCAGCATGAATGGCTGGTTCGGCGGGAGGAGACGGATCAATCCCAAAAGGGTATTCTCTTCTGAGAACAACCCGAGCAGCGTTGCACGAGAATCATAGCGGTCGATCTCCAGTCCAGTCGAATTGGGCGGAACCCAGCCTAACGTTTCGCAAAAGACCTGATATCGCAGCCGATAGGCTTGCAGATACTCTTCCTCTGATTCAATGGACCTGATCCAACATCCATCTTCATGAAACTGAATCATCTGATAGCGCATTATCTCCTCCATCTTTTTTAAAAGGGTGAAATTACAGAAATACAAGCTAAGACTACCCGAAGATCCTTATATGTGTATGCCGACCTGTCAGAACTGACAGGTGACTTTTTAGGTGAGCCCGATAGAATGCATCTGAAATACACCAAGGAGAAAACGGATCGGCACAAGACATGGACAAGACATGGAAATGAGAGGGAGCAGGGTAAGCACCGCTCTCTTTAGTATCTTTAAGTACTATAGACAAGGTTATGACTGGCGCTGAACTGCCTTATTATTATAAGGAAGTGGCTCAGAGAACGAACCAACACACCGAGAGGGCAAACGATGATACCGGCAGATAATATGAAGGATGCGATCGAAGAGGGTCAGAAAAACCTTGCCAAACTCGCACAGGGCCAAAATCTAGAGAAAGGCAGCAAGCTCACAGGAACCTCTTATTTGATGCCCTACCCTACCGGCAAAGAGAATGAAAGGACGATGGGAGTTGTCGAGAAATCCAAAATGCGCATGAAGCGGCGAGAGGAAAGAGCGGCCCACAAAAGGCCCCTTACAAAGCGTGAGGCTGAAATCGTTTGTCTTATAGCGGACGGTTTGAGAAATAAGGATGTCGCCAAGGCCCTGGGAATTAGCGTCAAGACGGTCGAGACACACCGAGTAAACATCATGAATAAGCTTGCCCTTCAGAATCTTGCACAACTCATCCGATATGCAGTCCAGAATCGCCTCATTCATATCGAGGTAGACAAATAGCTCGGCTTCATCATTAAGCCCCTCTCAGTCGTTCGGAATCAGGCGACAAATCAATCGTCGCCACCCTCGTCACGGTTCCGCTCCGTACACTCCGAACTCAATCATTGATTTTTTGGGCTCTGACCTCTTCAGAGAAGAAACGTCTACCGTATTTCCTAACGGGCAGAGATGCCGGAAATTTCTTGACAATAAGGGCAAAATTGTGTTTAATTGGCTTTTCTAAAAAGATTAGGAAAATGGGAGATGGAAATGCGTGCAGTGATGGAAACAGGTGGAAAACAGTATCGGGTTGCCGCCGGTGATATTGTCCAAGTAGAGAAACACGCCGGTCAGGTCGGCGACAAAGTCGAGATTCGATCCCTTTTGCTCCTACAAGACGATCAAGGAATCACGCTCGACCCCGAACAGATCAAGAACGCGAAGGTGGTCGGTGAGATTCTCCAACAGGGCCGGGATCGTAAGGTAGTCGTCTTCAAGAAAAAGAGACGGAAGAACTATCGAAGAACGCAGGGCCACCGGCAGTCGTTCACCCGTCTGAAAATTCTCGAAATTGTAAAATAATTTTTGATCAGGAGTTTGAACAATGGCACATAAAAAAGGAGTTGGCTCCTCCCGAAACGGTCGCGATAGCCAATCCCAGCGTTTGGGAGTCAAGCGGTTCGGCGGCGAGCAAGTTTTGGCTGGAAATATCTTGGTCCGACAGAGGGGAACCCGCATCCATCCCGGTTTGAACGTTGGAATTGGAAGTGATGATACACTCTTCGCCAAGATTTCTGGCGTTGTCAAATTTGAGCGGGTAGGAAGAGATAAAAAACGGGTCAGCATCTATCCCTCCGCATAACGTTCCTCTTCACACCCCCTTTCTCTGAAAACAAAGCTGCTCAGCAGGTACTCATTTTCTGACTTCGGAATCTCTGTGTTTATTGATCAGGTCAAAATCTACATCAAGGCCGGCGATGGCGGGGACGGTTGTGTCAGCTTTCGGCGTGAAAAGTATGTCCCGCGCGGCGGCCCAGACGGCGGAGACGGGGGAAGGGGGGGGGATGTTTTTTTTGAAGCCTCCTCTGAGCTCTCGACCCTGATCGATCTTCGTTACCAACAACACTACATGGTCAAGCGGGCCGAAAATGGGAGCGGGCAAACCAGCACCGGACGGAACAGCCCCGATCTCATCATTCCGGTCCCTGTCGGGACCATGGTTCACAACGCACAAACCAATGAAGTGGTTGCCGATTTAACCGAGATCGGCCAGCGGGTGCTGGTCGCGCGGGGAGGTCGAGGGGGACGCGGCAATTCCCATTTCAAATCCCCTACCCGGCAAGCCCCCCGGATTGCGGAACCGGGACAAAAGGGAGAAGAGTTCTGGCTGCAGCTGGAATTAAAACTCCTTGCAGACGTCGGTCTGGTCGGCCTCCCGAATGCCGGGAAATCAACCCTCATCTCGGTCATCTCTGCGGCCCGCCCGAAGATCGCCAACTATCCATTCACTACATTGGAGCCAAACCTCGGGGTCGTCACTTGGGGCAAAGGTCGCAACCAGGAGCATCACTTCACCGTCGCGGATAATCCCGGCTTGATCGAGGGAGCCCATGAGGGAAAAGGACTGGGGATTCAGTTCCTAAAACATATCGAACGGACCTTGATTCTGCTTCATCTGGTCGACGTCTCGGAAATCGGGGAAGAAGATCCGGTGCACGACTTTGAAGTGGTCCGGACAGAATTGGCTTCTTATAATCAGATCCTCGCCGAGAAGCCATTCATCGTGGCAGCCACAAAGATCGATATCCCCGGAGGGGGGGAGAAAAAGGAACGGCTCCGACGTTATTGCAAACAGAAGAAAATCCCCTTCTTTGAAATCTCTGCCGCCACAGGAAAAGGAATTAAGATCCTCGTTCAAACGGTCGGGAATCAGGTCGAGATCCTCCGAAAACAGAGAGCGGCCCCGTCGGCCGCAGCCGACGGCGAACTCCTTCCGTAACGAGGAGTATCGGCGCGGAAGATCCAGTAGCGCTATATTCGCCTCTCCCCCACATACATATCGGAGATGGGATGTCTTCACCGCGACGGCTCCTACACAAAAATAAACGAATCGTCATCAAGATCGGCAGCAGCATCATCGCCTCGCACGATAAAGGTCTTCGCGAGGACCGGACGGCCGAGATCGCCGAGGAGGTGGCCCGCCTTCGTACAGAGGGGCATGAGATCTTCTTGGTCTCTTCCGGCGCCATCCTCTGCGGGATGGAGAAACTGGGACTCACCCGCCGACCGAAGACCATTCCGCTCAAACAGGCCGCCG
>JAHFEM010000160.1 GCA_023248505.1 Nitrospirota bacterium | reverse complement strand
ATCCCCAGAATGGTATCCCCCGGTTTGAGGACGGCAAAATAGACCGCCATGTTGGCCTGTGATCCGGAGTGGGGCTGGACGTTGACGTGTTCGGCCCCGAAGAGCTGCTTGGCCCGCTCGATCGCGAGCGATTCGACGACATCGACATACTGGCAGCCGCCGTAGTAGCGCCGTCCGGGGTACCCCTCGGCGTACTTGTTGGTCATGAGCGATCCCTGCGCTTCCAAGACCGCACGACTGACATAATTCTCGGAGGCGATGAGAATAATCTTCTCTTCCTCCCGTTTCTCCTCTTGGAGGATCGCCTGCTCGACCTCCGGATCGACCGCCCTTAGACTGAAATCACTTTCATTGCTCATGTCAAAATCCTCTAATCCAAATCTATTGATAGCCTAGGGCACACTGCCCTCTTGCGCCGGATCTATTGAGAGGGGGAACGGTTCCCTTCGCGATCCCCGGGATCAGCATCCTTCCGAAGATCGCCCGGCGGCCTGCTGGTCCTTCTCAATGGCTCGGATCTTGTCGAGCCGTCGTTGATGTCGTCCCGCTTCGAAATCGGTTTCGAGCCAGATTCCGACGATTTGAACCGCCGTTTCCTCATCGAGGACCCGTTCTCCCAAGACGAGGATATTCGCATCGTTGTGACGCCGGCTCGCCTCGGCTGTGGCGGTGTTATGGCAGAGGGCGGCGCGGACGCCGGAAAACTTATTGGCCGTAATCGACATGCCGATGCCGGTTCCGCAGATTAAAATGCCGCGGTCAATTTTCCCCTTCGAAACCGATTCGGCCACCTCGATGGCATAATCGGGGTAGTCGACCGAATCACGGCCGTCGGTTCCGAAATCGACGGCTTCCACTTTCTTTTCGGCCAAATACCGAAGGATACGATTTTTCAGCCCAAAACCGGCATGGTCTGAGGCAATTGCAATCTTCGTCTTAAATTTCATATCAAGTCCTGGGATGGTAGCGAATCCCCCGCCTTCGTGTCAAGGGGAAATCGGGGCTGGAAAAAGCGGAAGATAAGAGGATCAGGCGGATTTTCGGGGAAGGGTGAACAGGGCTTTCCCGGCGGGACGGAAGGGACTAGAGCATCTCTCGGAGCGCCTGCTCCGCCTCTTTCTTGACCAGCGCCACCACCTTGTCTCCGGGAATCAGCTCTGTATCTCCCTTCGGAATGACGACCTCGTCGCCGCGGATGATTGAGATAAAGATCGCCCCCTCCGGAAGATGGATCTCCCGGATCTTCTTCCCCATGATCCCGGAAGAGCGGGAGAGATCGACCTCGATAATCTCGACGTTGCCCGCCCGGAGGGTCACCAGCGGAATGATCATATCTTCCGCCTTGACCTGCTCCTCGATCAAAGAGTCGATCAACCGGGTCGAGCTGACCGTGGCATCGATTCCCAGAGAGGATAAGAGCGATTCGTTCCGCGGATCGTTCACGCGGGCAATGGTGCGCGGGCATTTGAAAACCGCCTTGGCGACCTGACAGATCACCAGGTTATCCTCATCCGTTCCCGTGACCGCCACGAGCACATCGGCCCGATTGGCCCCTGCTTCTTGAAGAACGCTGACGCGGGAGCCGTTTCCTTCCATCAACGATTCGCCAAACTCCCGCGCCAAGCCGGGTGTTTTCGTTTTATCTTTTTCGATGAGAAGGACTTCATGTCCTTCCGCCAAGAGAAGTTTCGCCAGGTTATAACCGACCTTTCCCCCTCCGACGATAATAATGTACACGTCAGGCTCCTCTTTCCAGCATTTTTAACATCTCCTGCAGGGCGAAATTGGTAGGGCAGACCGTCTCAAGGCCGAGATCCCGATAGACGGAAGAGAGGGTCGGATCGAAGACCCGGATGAGGACCTTCGGAATTTTATATTTCTTCTGCATCGCCTGGGCGACCATTAAATTGATATTATCGCTTCCAGTGACGGTGATGAAAACATCCGCCTTCTCGGAAAAGACCAGATCGGCTGTTTCCTCGTTGAAAATATTTCCGCTGACCCGCTGGATATTTTCGTGCTCTTCGAGATTTTTAAATTTCGTCTCTTCCGCATCGACAATGACGATCTTATGCCCTTTCTGAATGAGCGCATTGGCCAGACGCGATCCGAGCCTTCCTGAGCCGAGAATCACAATGTTCATCGCTTCCTCGATATTCTATTCCCTATAGTATAATCGTTTGGCCTGGGAAGTTCAAAGGGGAACGCGTCCCTCGTCTTGACCCGGCCCTCAAAAGACCGCTTCCGTTCATCAGGGGTTCGCCTATTCGCTAGGCTTCCTTCGGCAGTTTATCAATGACCACCTCACACGGAGAATGCCGGAGGATGATGTCCGATGTTCTTCCCAAGATTGCATCCCGCAATCCCGGTTCAGACCGAATTCCCAAGACGATCATATCGACATCCCGCTCCCGCGCGATCCGGGCGATCTCCTCCCCCGCCAGACGGGCCCGCTGGAGGATCTTCTGGAAGGGAAGGCCGTGGAGTTTGACAATGGAACCGGCCCGCTCCAGCGCCTGGCTTCCCTCTTGTTCCGCCTCGGGAAGGGGAATTCCCAGCGGCATCGTCCTTGGGACCTCCACGACATAGGTTAGAAGGATCTCCGCCCCCTGCTCGTCGCCGAGGCGGCAGGCCAATTCGACCCCTCGTTCGGCATAGGGGAGCCCGACCGTCGGCACCAAAATCTTTTTGACCGCAAAAAGCGAACGGCGCGCCTTCGCCGCCGCGGCCGGAATATAAACCGGGGGATGAAGCATCCACCAAAGGATCGATAAGAGCGAGACGACGAAGAAGACGGAAATGACCGCCCCAAGCGGATTGATCTGTGCAATCATTTGCCAGAAGCCTCCGCCCCTCTCCCGCTCCGGCTGAGCACTTTATAGAACAGGTAGACACGATAACTGCCGAACAGGAGAAACCCAAAACCGATCAGGTAGGCCAGCCAACTGGCGTGGCGGAAGAAGGCGCGATAGAGAATGGCCCCGCCGATCCAAAAGAAAAGCAACACGTTGATCAACATGATGCGATCGCGGAGGGTCGATGATCGAAGCAGAGAGAGGAGCGCTTTATTTTGCCCCATTTTTTGCCTCCTTCTTATTCCGCTCCGCCAGCGCGAGCTTGTATTGCTCTAATAGGTCAAATTCCTCGGCAGAGGTGAGAATGGCAATCTGGTCTTTCTCCCAGTCGCGTTTGATATTTTTGAAGACGGGGAGGCCGTTCTTCCAACGATACAAGAGATAAACGCCCAGCCAGAGAAGGATCCAGCCGGGACCGGCGATCCGGCCGAGGGCATGCGTCCAGATCACCACCCCCAACATCGCCAATGTCGCGAAGGCGCCGACAATTCCAAGCACCGGGATATAGACCCCTTTGATTTTCACATTGAGCGGCATCCGATAAGGCCGGGGGGTGTAGGGATCTTTGATCCGCAGTGCAATCATGGCGATAAAACTCAAAAGGTAAGCCAAGGTTGCCCCGAAGGCGTACATGTTGACCATCGTGTCCATCGCTTTCGGACCGGATAAAAAACTAAACATGGCCTCGAGGGCCGCGACGCCGGAGAAAAAAACCACGCTCCGAACGGGGGTTCGATATTTCGGATGGACCGCGTTGAACCAGGGGCTGAGCAGGTGAGACTCGCTCATGCTGTAGGTGAGCCGAGAGGCCCCCATCACCCCCGTGTTGGCTGAAATCAAAACAATGGTCGCTCCGAGAACGGCCGCGGCTTTGCCGGCCAAGAAGCCGACATAGGGGATGGCGCTTGCCAGAGCGGCCACCGGGTCCGATTCCCGTTCTGCAATCGCCTGCCAGGGGAGGATTCCCAGGCTGAGCACCGGAAAGGCGAGGGCGAAGAGAAGGACCACAAAGATGAGGGAGACCGATGTTCTTGGAATGATGGTGGCGGGCCGCCGTGTTTCCTGGGCCGCTTGGGAGATCGACTCCAAACCGACATAAGAGATAATTGCCACCGAGACGGCATAAAAGAACAGCGCCGCCGAGAGAAATTCGTTTTTAAACTGAAAGACAACCATTTCAGGTTTCCAGGCAAAAAGGAAACCGAGGACGATGATGCTCGCCTCCATGATCATGTCGAGGGCGCCGATGAGGGAATTGAACAGGGAGGATTCTCGAATCCCGCGGATGTTCAGAACCATCAGAAAGGCGATGAGGCCCAATGATTCGGCCGCCCAGATCAGGTTGACCCCTTCGAAGGGGCCGAGGTTGACTGCAAAGCTCTGGATAGAGGGAAAGAAGAAATTGATATAACCGGCAGAGGCGGTGGCAAAGAGAGCGATATCGATGGTGTAATCAAGCAGGAGGGCCGCTCCTGCGATGAGTCCCCAGATGTCCCCCAAGCCGCGAAGGCAGTAATACTGCCCTCCTCCGGCGACCGGATAGGCGGAGGCAAGCTCGGTGTAGGCGAATCCGATTAAGATGTAAACAAAACCGGCCGTCAGGAAAGCAAGCGGCGCCGCTCCGTGAGCGGCGCCCATGACCAGGCCCAGCGCCACATAAACGTCGGCTCCAACGTCTGCATAGCCCCAGGTGAAAGAACCCCAGATGCTTACGTCTCTTCGGAGCTCAACAGGGGCACCGGGGAGGGCGGCGGCAGGTGCTCGAACCTCAGATGCCATCGTGCATTCTCAAGGAAGAGAGAGGATCGGCGCCGCTCTTTTGATTTGGTCTGTCGACTCTGTGCATAAGGAAAACACAACCTTCTGCTTTGACCTGATGGATGACCCTGCCTAGAGCGACCGCGGCCCTTTCCTTAAAAGCAGGATAGTATAGGCCAGCATCTGGGGGAAGTCAATAACAACACAGGCCGAAGAGGGTCCGCGGGAGCCATCCTCCCCGGATCAAGGACAAGTATACCCGAGTATGGAAAAGAATCGAAATCCTACGGAGCGTCCCCCTCCGAATGGAGGATACGGAGATCCTCCAAAAAGGGGATTGTGGCGGTCGAAGGATTGAAGCTATGATGGACTAGATTACGTAAAATGATCCAACCATCGTACACGGCAACTGTGACAGGGAGGACGGATAATGAAAACTTATAATGTTGGAGGTTGGGATCGCGGAGTTCGCTATACGATTGGAATTCTCTTCCCCATGATCGCTCTCTTTTCGGGGCGGAGCCGTTTCGCACGAACGGCGATGTGGCTGATCGGACTGAATGGATTTTTTACGGCCCTCTTCCGGTTTAGCCCCCTTAATTATCTGCTCGGGGTGTCGACCTACCCGCGCTGGAGAAAGCTTCTCCCGTTCGCAAAATAACGGTCTTCGCTTGATCGGAGCGGGCGAGGACGACGGACAAGGAGCCCCATGATTTTTGTGACCGGCGGGACCGGTTTTGTCGGGCGAAGCATCCTGCGCCGCCTTCTTTCTCGAGGCGAGCGGGTCCGGGCCCTCTATCGTAGCGAGAGACGCCGGTTCACTCTGGATAAAAATATTGAATGGGTTTCAGGGGAGATCGATTCGCGAGAGAGCTTGTTTCGTGGAATGGAAGGAGCCGATGCGGTCATTCATCTCGTCGGCATTCTGGTCGAGCCGAACGGACAGACGTTCGA
>JAHFEM010000159.1 GCA_023248505.1 Nitrospirota bacterium | reverse complement strand
TCTTTATCTCCAGGGAGGGATGGCGGAGCGGATTGCGGCTGACCCCCTCCATCACGATGTTTCATCGCAGTCAAATCGCCATCTTCAGCGGACAGCTCGGCCTTTTTGTCGATTGGAGAGGATACCAAAGCGGGGTTTCTCTCGGCTATAACCTTCGCGGCGGATTCTTCGAGGGATCGCTCTCCGATCTGTCGCATGAGCTTTCCATCGACGGCTTTCGGCCGGCCGGCGCGTCATCGACCGTCGCCGGCTCGATCCGGCTTCGATATGCCGATTCGGTCGTCAATGATATCTATGACGGGTTTCAGCCGTCGATCTCGACCAGCCTTGCGACCGATGGCGTCTTGGGGGGACGGGCGACCCTCTCCGGCGCGCTCTATGCCAATCTCAACACGGAGCAGGTTGGGAACAGCGCGCAGCAGGTCGGGGATGATTACGCCTATGTCGGCTTCTCTCCCACCCTCTCGTTCGACCGCCCATTGATCCAAGGGGTCAATCTGAACCTCTCCTACGGCTACTCCATTCAAAGTTATCTGCATCCGGATTCGGAGATCAAAAAAAGGCGGATCAACCAAGGTCATTCGGTCAATGGAGGGGTCACGGTCGGATTGGAACGGGGACTCCAGCTCTATCTCCGGGGTACTTGGCTGAGCAACAGCTCAAATCAAGGCGGAATTCCCCCGGAAATCCAGCAGGTCCTGACCTCCGAGAAGAGTAATTCTTTGGGCGAGTATAAAAAGTGGCTCACGACATTCGGCATCCGGCTTCTTTTTTAGCGAGGAAGAAAATGAATTGGAGACGACCCGCAGACCGTTCTTGGAACTCTCGGGGTTGGTGTATTGGACTTCTGATGATGCTCCTTTCCGCCTGCAGCAGCGGTGGGGAGCAACGGAATAATCATCCGCTTCTGGCCTCCAGTTGGGGGGGAACGGCCGGGGGGCCGATCGAGGGGCGGCTGGAGGTTCAGGTTTTCGACGATACCACCCGGTTTCCTTATCCGGGCGCCCTCGTCTCGCTCGGAGGGTCGGGGAAGGTGACGCTGAGGACCGACAACCAAGGGATTGCCGTCTTCACGGAAGTGAACGGGCCGCAGGACATCCATGTCTATATCTGTGCGGGATGCGATGCCGACCCCAACAATCCCGGGGTTCCGCTTCTTTACCAGATCGCCTCCCTTTACCAGGTGAATGCGAGCCAGGTTTCCATCCCGGTGGTCCCGGGCGATCCGTTGATCTCGGCAGGAACCTTCGAGGGAAAAGTGTTCGACGTCGAACGGAGCGAAATGGTTTATCTCACCGCCATCGATGAGCTTGGGAGGTTTCAATTTCGGGGTCCCCTCGGATCGACGACCTACCAGTGGGTGAATGCCGAGTCGCCGTCGCCCAACGATTTGACCTTCGTTTTTACGAGAGATCTGGATGAATGGGCCGCAGCCGATCCGGCCGGTGAGAAGCAAGGGTTCAATCGCGTGGCGCTGGTTGGAAAGCCGATCAATCCGTCGACAGAGCCCCAGGCGGGCATTCAGGTGACCGCCCGATATTTCAACGGCGCCGATGCCGGGCGTGCTTACTATTTCAACGAGGCGGGCCAGATCGACCCCAGCCTCGATGTCACCACGGCGGACGGCCGTTTCCTTTTTCTGCGCCTCTCGCCGAATAATGATCTTCTTATTTCGACGCAGCAACTCGGGATCGGGGTCGGCGCCCGATACATCCATATCTCGGCCGCGGGGACGACCCTCTTTACACTCCCGGTTCTTCCCCTCGTCGAGCGAAATGTCGATCTCTTCGGCCGCGTCGTGGTTTATCGGTCCGATTTTCAGGAGGAAGAGCGCAAGGGGCCCCTTTCGAGCCAAAATGTCGGGGTAGAGGGGGTCGTCATTAATTTTTCGGGAGATCCCCCCGATGAAAGCCTGGTGGCCGACAGCGGACCGGAGATCGGCGGAAACTATCGAAGCGAGCGACATCTGCTCCCGAACAGCCGATATATTGCCGTGATTCTGGCCGGGAGGAGTTTCCGTTCCACCTATCAGGAGCTGCGATTCGACACCCGCTCGAAGACGAGCTATCCGATGGCGGTGGTGTCGTTGGACCAACTGGTCGACATGGTTCGGCGGAAAAAAGAGGACAGCACCAGCGGCCTTACCGCCGGCACGGCGGAGATCCTCGGCCGGATCGTGGCGCCGACCGGCCAGATCGATTTGAACGGCGACCCGATCATGACCCCCGTCTCCAATGCCCAGATCGCCGTCGTGGACGAGTTGGGCGATGAGGTATCGACCCGCGCTTATTTTAATGATAGCGGTGTGGTCGGTCCGGCCCTCAACCGCACCGGCGCCTCCGGGGAATTTTTGGCGTTTGATCTCACGCCGGGGGTCTATACGGTCATCGCCACCGATTCGGACGGAAAGACGATCGGCCGGAAGAGTCTCCCGGTTTATTCCAACAGCGTTCATCTGTTGGAGTTGGTGAAGGCGACCGGAGCAATTGTCCTCGGCCCGACGCGCGATATGAGAGGAGACCCGATGACCTCGCTTCGATTTTCGCTCGTCGGAGGGTCGCCGGGGGCCGATTGCCCTCAAGTGGGGGAGGGGTGCGAACTTTCCGCCGCCGGAGAGTACTTTGTTCGAATGGACCAGCGGACCGGAGGGGGAGATTATTCCATTCCGGTGTCCGGATCAAAACGGGCCTTGGGGCTCTCGGCTTTTCGTGTTTCTCCGGACGGCGCCTTGAACAATATCACCTTCGCCTCCGGCTTGGGCCCGCTCAACGCGGGGGGACGTCTTGCTTTTGATATCTCCTTTAATCCCTCGCCGACGCTGGTCGAGACGAGCGGATTGATCACCCTCCCGCCCAACTTCACCCTGTCCGATGTTCGGGCGGTTCTCATCGGGACGGTCGGTCCCCGGGGGGAGGCGTTTATCGGAACCGATCCGACGATTTTTCCGGGGAAGACGGACCCCGGCTTTCGAGCCCTCTCGCTTCGGCCCGAGGGGGCCCTCTCTTATTTCGTCATGGCGATCGCTCTGAACAGCAGGGGGGAGTCGAGCCAGGTCCACGTGCAGGGTCTCTCTGAGATTCCGGTGCGCCAGGATCTAACCCTGGCCGATCCTCCCCGGCGTCTCGCCCCGGCGCCCGAGGAAGAGGTCGTGGTGAAGGTCACGACAGAGGGCGGCCCCGAAACCGAGGGGGGCGACCCGACGTTGGTGGCGCAGGAGGCCCCGTCGCCGCATCTCGTTTGGGCCCCTCCGGAGGGGGGACCGGTCGATTTTTACCGGGTGACACTCGAAACACCGGATGCGATCCTGCTCTGGGAGGCCTGGGTTCCGGGAAGCCAGACGGAAATAACCCTTCCCGCCTATCCGGAGGGAGGACCGACAGAGCTGAACCCCTTTGGATTCCCGACGGTCCCGCCGGCGGAATGGAAACCTGTCACCGACAAGGACCCAATCGTCTGGAGAGTCGAGGCGATCCGGGCAGGGGGGCTCTCGCTAAACGAATTTACTTTCCGCGAGCTTTCGCAACGGCGTGTTTCGGTTGCGAGCGCCGCATCGCGCTTTATTCCAAGGTGGATACATCATAAGGAGAATACACCATGATCCGGTCTCTTAGAGGAGGATGCGCCGGCTTCCTGCTCATCGTCATGACGGGGAGCTTCTGCCTCGGCGGATGTGTGAACAGCGAGCCGAATAAAGATAGCCTCTTTAAGGGGGCCCGACCGCCGATCGCCGTCGCCGGGCCCGACCAGGCGGTGGCAAGCGGAGCCTTGGTCCGGTTGGACGGAAGCGGGAGCAGCGATCCGGACGGCGATAAGATCCGATATGAGTGGCGAATGGTTGCGACCCCGCGGGGGAGCGGCGCCCAGCTCGATACGCCCGCTTCGCCGACGACCGGTTTTGTGGCCGATACCGACGGGATTTATCGAATTCAGCTGCAGGTGATCGAAGACATCGATCTGAATATTCCGGAAGGGGCTCCTGTGAGCGATTCGGGATTGGCCAGCGAAGCGGACGAAGTGGTGGTGATTGCGGGAGGCCCGGGTCCTTTCGAAGAGGCCGGGAACAAACTGATCCTCGACGGGACGCACTTTGCCCTCTCCACCACGCCGATGGATCTGCGGCAGGCCTCCGATCTGACCGCCGAGGGGTGGTTCTGGGTGAACGAAGCGCCGGAGACCGGCAAGGAAACGCTCGTGATGGGGAAGAAGGATTTCTTCGAAATCGTCTTGACCTCCTCCTCGAGCATCCTTTTTCGAATGCCCACCAGCGATGGCGGCGTGGTGACGACGGTGACGGTCGGGCCGCTTCCATTCACCCTTCAGACTTGGCATCACCTGGCGGCGGTGGTCGACCAAAAAGATTCGCCGCCGCACCGCGCCTATTTGGTGTTGGACGGGAGCAGCGTGGCGGGAGTCGATTTTACGGGCCGTTTGATTGAGAATGCCAATCGGTTCACCATCGGCGGGGGAGAGGGTCGAGAATTTCTCGTCGGGATGGCCGATGAAGTCCGGGTCACTCAAGACGTCCGCTATCCCGAGGGGACGTTTGATCCGCCGAAGGAGCTCCTGATTGCGGACTCCCCCTTTGTATCGGGGGCGCGCTTCGCCGTCCACGGTCTCTGGCACTTCGACGAATTTATCGGCGCCAATCTCTTTACCGATTTCTCGTTTAGAAGAAATGATCTCTTTCTCGTCGGGAATTCCGGTTTTCAGCCGTTCGGCCGGCTTCAAGCGCCGAGACGCTTTCACACCGCCGTCCCCCTCGACGGGGGAAGCCTCTGGGTTGCGGGGGGGCTCGATGATGGGGCCCGCACCGTCCTGGAAACCGAGATCATCCAGACCGATGATCAGATCAAAACGAGGGAGTCGCTGAACGTCATCAAGGTCGGCAATGAGTTGTTAGACACCGGCGACGGGTCGAAGACCGTCTTCGAAAACCTTCATACCGCCTTCAAGCCGATTGTCAGCGATCTCGGATTGGATCTGAACGACCCAAGCGATGATCGGAAGGTGGTTGTTGTGGCGGGGAGCGGGGTGGCGGGGAGCGTGATCGCGACCGACAACGGCGTCGGTCAGATTTCCGGAACGGGGGTCCAAGGGACGATCAATTACGAGACCGGCGAGATCGATCTCACCTTCTCAACCGCCCCCGGCGCCGGGACGCAACTCCTCGCCGCTTATTTTTACGATCGGCAAAGCGGGGTTTACCATCACACGGCGACGAAGCTGAATGATGGCCGGGTTTTGGTCGCAGGCGGCGCCGACAAAGATCAAGAACTGGTCGGCCGTTCCCTCGTCTTCGATCCGACGGAGATCAATTCGGTCGTCGAGACAAATCTGATGGACACTCCCCGACGCTTCCACACGGCGGGTCTCCTGGCGGACGGGCGGGTGCTTCTGGTGGGGGGAGAGACCGACTCGGGCAGCTCGGTGCGGACGCTGCGGGAGACGGAGCTGTTTGATCCGACGAGTCTTGCTTTCTCGCCCGGGCCGCTTCTCGCGACGGCCCGTAAGCTCCATCGGATGATTGCCCTCAAGGAGTGCACCCAAAACGCCGCCGACGAGCGATTT
>JAHFEM010000158.1 GCA_023248505.1 Nitrospirota bacterium | reverse complement strand
AAGCGCCAACACGTTTCTCGGCGCCGACTCGCGAGGCACTTTTGACTTCAGCGCTTATAATCTTCTCATCAAGGCGAATCCGGCCGACCGCTTCCAAGTCTGGATGGAGCTGTTCTCTTCGTCGCAAACGGATGACTCCGTCGGCTTAGAATGGGCCTTTGGTGAATATACCTTCAACGACCCGCTTCATTTGAAGTTTGGGAAAATGCCGCTGCCGATCGGAATCTATAACGAGATACGGGATGTCTACCCGATCCTCCCGCTCACCCTCCTTCCCGCTTTCTACACCGAAGCAACCGAGTTCAGCCCCTCGACTTTCAAAGGCGCGGGACTCAGCGGCCGGATCTCAACGCTCGGACTCGAGGTTGAATACGACGTTTACGGGGGAACGAGCTTTTTCGATATCGCCAGAACCCGCCGATATGAAAATGTGGCGGGCGCGCGTCTCTGGCTCAACACGCCAAAGCGAACCTTCCGGTTCGGACAGACCCTCATTTCAGGGGTTGAGATGCCGGACACCGGGGAGCGGATTCGAATGACCACCTACATCCCCTCCGTCGAATATTTCTCCCCCATCGGCCTGAACCTGCGAGGCGAGTTGGCGCTGCACTATCATCAGGGTGAGCTGAAAAATCCAAAAGACCCCCGCAGGCTCGGTTACTATCTGGAGGCCACCTATCTCATCACCGATCGCCTGATGCCGGTGGTTCGTTACGATGTCTATTATCCTCGCCGGCGGGACGTTTTGAAGGCCAAAGACTATCAGACCGACATCACCGTCGGATTTAATTACAACCTGACCGATTATCTGGTCTGGAAAGCAGACGCTCACTTTATTCGCGGCACCGCCCTTCTCAGTGCGGCGGAGAATCCGAACCCTGAAACCAAGTGGCGGCTCTATGCCAGCAGTCTCTCATTCCTTTTTTAAAGCAATGGAGAATGATTTTTACCTCTCCAACCGACCCGCTCCGGATAAAGGAGCCGCTCCACGATATCTGAGCCTGGAGAGCCGGTGCGGTCAAAAGTGAGGAGATCATCTTCGATGAGGGCGATCCTTCCGCCGTTGATCCTCCTTTTCCTGATGAGCGGTCTGGTCTCAGCTCAAGAAGGCGCTTCATTCAAGGTCATCGTGAATGCCTCCAACGAGGTCACGTCGATGACAAAGGCACAGGTATCGGAGTTTTTTTTAAAGAAGGTGACGCAGTGGGAGAACGGGCGAAAGGCCCTCCCCGTCGACCAGGCGACCTCCTCGCCGGTGCGGGAAAAATTCTCCAAAGAGATTCACGAAAAAACGATCACGGCCATCAATAGCTACTGGCGGCAGAAGATTTTCTCCGGCCGCGACGTCCCCCCGCCGGAGAAATCATCCGATGCCGACGCACTGGCCTATGTCCAAGAAAACGCCGACGCAATCGCTTACGTATCGGCCAATACGCCGACCGATAAAGTCAAAGTCCTCAAAATTACCAAGTAAGACCCTCCCAGAAACGCTCCGAACGCCCGTCCCGACACCGGATTGAAGATTCTCCGAATGCGTTCATACCCGCAAGCGCGATGCGTCAGCGCAATGCGGGTTCAATCGTTGTCCAAGCGGTCCCGCACGGAGGAAAGAAAAGCAAAAGCGCGGGATTCAGGCCAATAACGGACCCGCCAGGGCCATGGCCCCCCGACAAAGCCGGTGTGGCCGCCGGAGGGAGGGAACTCGGCCGAGAGGCATTGGGACTGCTCGATGATCTTGCGGGGAAGGCATTCGCTCGGCAGGAACGGATCGTTCTGCGCGTTGATGAGGAGAACCGGCCTTCGGATCGCATCGAGAAACTTTTGAGAGCTGGTGCTCGTCCAGTAATCGAGCCCGTCCAAAAAGCCATGCACCGGCGCCGTCACCTGATCATCAAACGCAGCGAAGGAAGCGATCCGCCGTACCCGCGCCGGATCGACCAAGCCGGGATATTGCCGCTCCTTGATCAGCGCCTTCTCTTTGAGCGTTTTTAAAAAAACCTTTCCATAGATTCTGCTGAATCCCCGATCGATGCTCCGAGCCGCCGCGGCAAGATCGAACGGGACGGAGATCGCCACCCCCGCCCGCACCGAATCGGGCGCCTTCTCCCCCTGCTCCCCCAGCCATTTGAGGAGGACATTCCCTCCCAACGAGAAACCGATCAAGAAGAGGGGCGCCCCCGGAAAGCGCGCGGTCAGACGGCGGACGACCCAGTCGAGATCGGTCGTCTCCCCCGAATGGTAAAACCGCCGCTGCCGATTTATCTCGCCGCTGCACGACCGAAAATTGAGCGCCACGCCCCGCCAGCCGAGCCGGTTTGCCTCACGGAGCATGCCGAGAACATATTTCGCACGGGAAGACCCTTCCAAGCCGTGGAGGCACAAGACGGTCGGGATCGGCCCGGCTCCCCCCGCCGGGTCGGGATCGAGGAAGTCGAGATCGAGAAAATCATCATCGGGGGTCTCCCACCGCTCCCGGCGGAGGGTAACGGAAGGGATCTCTCCATAGAGCCGCCGCCACACGGTCTGCAAGTGCGGCCCCGGACACCACCAGGCAGGGTTAAAGTCGTCGATACTCATCAAGGCATCCAGAAACAAGTCGTCAGCAATCAGCGTTCAGCCATCAGTTCTTGAAAATCTTAATTATTAGCTGAGCGCTGATCCCCTTTTCGCTCTTTACTCCGCGATCACAATAACATCGTTGCAATTTGGCCATGCCTCCATTATGATAGTCGTTTCGAATGAATCAACTTCTATCGGCGGATTCGTGAAGGGGCATTTTATCACATTCGAAGGGGTCGAGGGGAGCGGCAAAACCACCCAAATGGCGATCCTCGGCCATTCGCTGGAGGCGCGCGGATTCCCCGTCGTTCGGACGCGCGAGCCGGGCGGAACCAAGATCGGCGATGCGATCCGTTCGCTGATTCTCGATTCCAAAAATCAGATGATGGACGCCAAGACGGAGTTCCTCCTCTACCTCGCCAGCCGCGCCCAGCATTTGAAAGAGGTCATCCTCCCCGCTCTGGCCGAAGGGAAAGTCGTCCTCTGCGATCGCTTCGCCGACGCCACCTATGCCTATCAGGGATTCGGCCGCGGGCTTTCGAAACGGGAAATCGAGCTGATCGGCCGTTTCGTGACCGGCGGGCTCCAGCCCGATCTCACCCTGCTGCTCGACATCGATGTCAAGAAAGGCCTCGCTCGATTGAAGGGACGGGAGGAGATCAACCGGCTCGACCAGGAAGCGCTTCAATTTCATGAAGCGGTCCGGGAAGGCTATCTCCACCTGGCCAAAAAAAACCCGCGCCGCATTCAGGTGATCCGAACCGACGCCAGCGTCGAAGAAATCGCTAAAAAAATCAGGGAGGCTGTGGATGCCGTTCTTTCGTGATATCATCGGGCACCCCCGGGCGCTCGACATTCTGCAATCGATGCTCCTCTCGGAGGAGATCCCTCATGCCCTCCTCTTCATGGGAGAGGCGGGAATCGGCAAGCGAACCGTCGCCCTCACCTTTGCGCAGACCCTCCTCTGCCGCGAGCGCCAGATGCCGGAGGGGGAATCGGAAGGGTGGATCGAGCCATGCAATCATTGTCTCTCCTGTCAGAAACTGGCCGCTCAAAACCACCCCGATCTGACGATCCTCGAACCGGAGGGGAGCACGATCAAGGTCGAGCAGATCCGCGCCTTGCAGGACCGGATCATCTTCAAGCCGCTCGACGGGCCGAAGCGGATCATCCTCATCGATCCGGCGGACAAGATGAACGCCGCCGCCGCGAACAGCCTCCTGAAAACCTTGGAAGAGCCGCCGATGCATGCGGTCGTGATCTTGATCACCTCCAAGCCGTTCTCCCTTCCGGAGACGATCCTCTCCCGCTGCCAGAAGATCGCCTTCTATCCCCTCTCGCTCTCGCAAGTGGAAACCCTTCTCACCGAGCGGAAAGGGTGGTCGACGCACGATGCCCGCTTGATCGCTTCCCTGACCGGCGGCGATCTGGGGGAAGCGCTCTCGTTGGAGATCGAAAACGCGCGGGAGATCGAGGCGGGACTCTACACCCTCGTCTCCGAGAAGACCCTCAACGACTATGAGGTCCTGTTCGATGTCGCCACCGCCCATTCCCGCGACGAAGCGGTCCTGGCCCAGTCGCTCCAATACCTCGCGGCCTGGTTCCGCGATGTGCTGGTGCTCCAATCGGTCCCGAATTTCGACCTGCTCGATCCCTCCTGGCTCGTCTACAGTTGGCGCCATGAAGAGATCAAGCGCTGGGCGGCCCGCATGAACACGCATGAGGTCGGCGCCTTCTTGGCCGATCTCCAGGAGATCCACCAGGCGCAGATCCGCAACATCAACCGCCAGCTTGCCCTGGAGACCCTCCTTATGCAATTAAGAGACAAAGTGATCAACCAGAAGCAAAAGGCCTCGGGATGAAATCGGAAGAGAAGTTCTACATCACCACCCCGATTTATTACGTGAACGACGAGCCGCACATCGGCCACGCCTACACGACGATCGCCGCCGACGTCCTCGCCCGCTATCATCGGCTGCTCCAACACGACGTCTTCTTTCTCACCGGCACCGACGAGCACGGCCAGAAGGTGGCGCAGGCCGCCGCAAAGAGAGGGGTCCCCCCGCAGCAACATGCCGACGAGACGGTCGTCCGCTTTCAGACCCTCTGGAAGAAGCTCGATATTTCCAACGACGATTTCGTCCGGACGACCGAGGAGCGGCACCAGCGGGTCGTGCAGACCGTTCTCCGGGAGTTCTGGGACAAGAAAGAGCTCTACACCGCCAGCTACGAGGGATGGTACTGTCTCCCCGACGAGCGGTTCTGGACCGAGAAAGATCTCGTAGACGGAAAGTGCCCCGACTGCGGCCGGCCGGTGGAGCATCTCTCCGAGCAGAACTACTTCTTCAAGATGGGCCAATACCAAGACCGCCTTCGGCAATACATCCGCGATCATCCCGATTTCATCCGGCCGGAGAGCCGGCGGAACGAGGTCTTGGGATTTCTGGAGAAGCCGCTCGGCGATCTCTGCATCTCCCGCCCCAAGAGCCGCCTGCCGTGGGGGATTCCGTTCCCGTTCGATCCTGACTATGTCACCTACGTATGGCTCGATGCCCTGGTCAATTACATTTCGATCCCCGGTTATTCCACCGATGGCCCAGAAAATGGACCGGCCACCCGTCCGGCGCGATTTCAAAAATGGTGGCCGGCCGATCTTCATCTCGTCGGAAAAGATATTTTAACGACGCATGCCGTCTACTGGTCGACGATCCTGATGGCCCTCGGCCTCCCCCTTCCGAAAACACTTTTCGCCCATGGATGGTGGACGGTGAACGCGGAGAAGATGTCGAAGAGCCGGGGGAACGTCGTGAATCCGGGCGAGATCATCGATCGTTACGGCGCCGATCCGTTCCGCTATTTTCTCTTCCGGGAAGTTCCCTTCGGGCAAGACGGCGACTTCTCCGAGGCGTCGCTCGTCAACCGGATCAACAGCGATCTCGCCAACGACCTCGGCAATCTCCTCTCGCGGACCCTGACGATGCTGGAACGCTACACCGGCGGCCGCACCCCCCCCGCGCAC
>JAHFEM010000157.1 GCA_023248505.1 Nitrospirota bacterium | reverse complement strand
AATGATCCCGTCTCGACCGAAGGGGGCGACGAACCAGGGGATGCCGGCGTAAGGATAGGGGCCATGCGGCGTCTCCGTCTCAAGCATGCGAATATCGGAAAGGGATCGGTCGAGCAGCAGGTTAAGCGATTCATTGCTCGTGACGATTCGGGTCCTCTCCCGTTCCCTCTTGGTAATTCCCTTTCGGACCCTCGTGATGATTTGCGGTAGGTTCCACCGTTTGATCCATCGGCTTTCCCCTTGAAGCGCGGTGGCCCAGAGATGGAGCTCCCACTCCTGTTGCGGGGGAAGCTGGACAAAAAAGGTCGCTTCTTCTCCATTTGCTTCGATAGGAGGGGGATCGAATTTCAGTTGAAGGCTTCGAAGAACATCATCGAGGCCGTGATACTTAAAGGTGACCCTGTCCTTCTGGTATTCCGGCGGCAAGTTTTCTCCCCGCCGGGCGCGTTCGGTTCCGCGCACCTCAAAAACATCCAGGAAGTCGGCGCCATACTGAAGGGTGATTTTCAATTCGATTTGATGCGTATGGAAATTCTTGAACTGAAGGGTCTGATAAAAGGTATTTTTGTAAAGCAGAAGCCGCTTTCGAATAAACACCGTGTTCCGGGGGATGACGAGATGGCGATCGATCGCGTAGTCCGGGTTGGTCAGATCGACAATGATCTCGCTGTCGTCGGAAGAGACCGTCGAGTAGAGAAAGAGGGGGAATTCCTCGTTGATCCGAAGTCCCAGAATATTCAGGAAGCGCGTCCCCTCGAAATAAAACCCTAATTCTCCCTGGAAGCGGCTTCTGAAATTGCCGAACTTATCGCAGACGATGAACGCTTCGTCCTGCTTCAGGCTGAGTTTCTTTATCCCGGCCGCAACCGGAGAAGTCAAAATATAGTAATCATCCCGAAGCGTGGTCTCATCGTTCATTCTGTCTCCTGTTGATGCTTATTGATTGATAATGCCGTTTCTGGTGTGGCGGGCCCGAAGGGGGTCTCCCCGGCGTGTCAGGCGGCTTCCGCAAGCTCGTCATCGGCCAGTGCATCGACCGAAAGCGGCTTGTTCCGAAGGGCTAAGAGATCTTCGTAGATCCGCTCATAACGGCTGACCATCGTTTCGGCGGAGAAAGCGCTTTCGAAATATTCCCTGCATCCTTTGCGGGAAACCTCTCCGATGCGCTCGACCGCTTGGACCAAGTCTTCGAGTTCGGAGTGAATGAAGCCGGTCTTTCCAGGGGACAGAAGCTCATTGACCGATCCGCAAGGTCGCGCGATAACCGGCGTTCCGCATGCGAGTGATTCGATCATCACCAGGCCAAACGGTTCCGGCCAGTCGATCGGGAAGAGAAGCGCCAAGGCTTCGCCGAGAAACGCGTTCTTTTCATGCTCGGCGATTTCTCCGATAAATTCAACCCAGGGAGGATTGAGCAGGGGACGGATGACCGTTTCAAAATAGTCCCGGTCCTGAGCGGAAACTTTGGCTGCGATTTTCAATGGAATTCCGGTCTTTTGAGCGATGGCGATGGCAATATCGGGCCTTTTTTCAGGGGCAATCCTCCCGAGAAAAGCAAGGTACTTTCCTGGTTTCGGATAAAAAAGATATCGCTCTATCGGCAAGCCGTGATGAACGGTGCCGACCCAATTGGCGAAAGGAAAGGGAATCCGTTGGGTGTGGCTGATGGAGATCAGCGGATGTGATTTATAATAGCGGTGGATTCCCTGGAGCTCGGGTGTATCCAGCCGGCCGTGCAACGTTGTCACCGTCGGGGTGGCGCTCTTTTGCGCAAAAGGGAAGGTAAAGTAATCGACATGGGAGTGAATCAGGTTAAATTCATCGGCATGGTCGTAAACCATGGAGAGTTGGAGAAGATGGTCTGCACAGGGATCTTTGATGTCGTTTAACCGCAACGCTTCTCGGCAAACCGGGATTAAGCGCGCGCTCGTCTCGGAGTCACCGCTTGCGTAAAGGGTGACATCATGTCCGTTTCGTACCAATCCCTCGGTCAATATTGAAACAACGCGTTCTGTTCCGCCATAAAGTTTAGGTGGGACACTCTCGTAGAGAGGGGATAATTGTGCAATTTTCATTCAGGACTCCATCGTTTCCGTGTACAGAAGGACGTGTCTGCGGATTGAAGGTAAATATAGGTATTATCAGCATAATATAAAAAGTAACATAAGGTTTTTCGATCAGTCAATAGAGGGGCCAATGGACCCGCTTGCGTTCAGGAAAAGAGATGCTGAGCGTTCCTTCTTGGCGCTCCTCCCGGTGGGAAGCGGAATCGTTGGGAGAAGGGCCCGGTCTAAATTCCGGTGAACCGGGAAACGGGATGGCGAATAGGGAAAGTTCTTGACATCATTTTTGAGATGTGATAAAAGCTAATCAATTCATTTCTAGAGGACTTGTGAAGACAATGGCGTCTTCTCCGCGCGGAGAAGACGCCATTTTTTTCGGGACATTGTCGTCCTTGCGATCAATCATTGATTGCAAGGCGTTTTATTTTGGAGATCGATGCGAACCCTTCGACTGGCCTTAGCTCAGACCAACAGTACGGTCGGGGATCTTGCGGGTAACGTCCAAAAGATCTTGGAGGCGATCGAGAAGGCAAAAGAAAATAAAGTGGATGTCATTGCCTTCCCGGAGTTGGCCATTCCAGGTTATCCGCCGGAGGATCTCCTCCTCAAGCCTCAATTTATTAAAGAAAACCTCCATGCCTTGGAGAAAGTGGCCAAGCGATGTAAGGGGCTGGCGGCCATCGTCGGTTTTGTCGATCGACAGGAAGATATCTATAATGCCGCCGCTGTGATTTACGATGGGGCGGTGCGGTTTGTCTACCACAAGTGTTACCTCCCGAACTATGGCGTCTTCGATGAGAATCGTTACTTCCAGGTGGGGAAGGAGGTTCCGGTCTTTACGTTGAACGGTATTACCCTCGGGGTGAATATCTGTGAGGACATCTGGTATCCTGAAGGGCCGACCTACGCTCAGGCATTGGGAGGGGGCGCGGAGGTGATCATTAACATCAATGCCTCTCCCTATCATGCGGGGAAAGGGCTTTTCCGGGAGAAGATGGTTGCCACGCGTGCGCGGGATAATGCCGTCATCATCGCCTATGTGAATCTGGTGGGCGGGCAGGATGAGTTGGTCTTCGACGGGGGGAGCTTCGTCTTCAATGAGCAGGGGGAACTCCTGGCCCGAGGGAAGCAGTTCCGGGAATCGCTGATCGTCATGGATCTTTCCGTCGATTCCGTCTTTCGCGCGAGACTGCACGATCCCCGGCGCAGAAAGGAGAGGCTGGAGCAGATCTTTCCGGAGGTTCAGAAATATCACCTGGAGAATACGAAGTGGGGAGGGAAACGGAAACCGCTTTCTCCTCCTGTAGAGGATGGGCTCCCTCGCTTGGATGAAATGTACAGCGCCCTGACCCTCGGCTTGGCCGACTACGTTCACAAGAATGGTTTCAAGAAAGGGGTCATCGGTCTTTCAGGAGGAATCGATTCCGCCCTGACCGCGACGATCGCCGTCGACGCCCTGGGGAAGGAGAATGTCGTCGGCGTCTTCATGCCCTCCCGCTACACCTCGGAGGTGAGCGGCGAGGATGTCGAGAGTCTCGCGCGGAACTTGGGGATCCGATTGATCCGTTTCTCAATCGAATCGCCCTTCAAGTCCTATCTCTCCCTCCTCTCCCAGGAATTCAAGGATCTTCCCGCCGACATTACAGAAGAGAACCTGCAATCGCGGATTCGCGGAAACCTCATGATGGCCCTCTCCAATAAATTTGGATGGCTTGTCCTGACCACCGGGAATAAAAGCGAGATGAGCGTCGGGTATGCAACGTTGTACGGCGATATGGCCGGCGGCTTCGGCGTGATCAAGGATGTCTGGAAGACGCTCGTCTATGAGCTGGCGGTGGAGAGAAACAAAAAAGACAAACCGGTCATTCCCGAGCGGACCATCAGACGTCCTCCGACCGCAGAGCTGCGCCCGGATCAGACCGATCAGGATTCCCTTCCCCCTTATGAGATCCTCGATCCGATTTTAAAAGCATACGTCGAGGAAGATAAGTCCTACGATGAGATTGTTGCAATGGGATTCGATCCGACGGTCATTGCAAAGGTGATCGCCATGGTCGATTTATCGGAGTTTAAGAGAAGACAGGCCCCTCCCGGAATCAAACTGACCCCGCGGGCCCTTGGAAAAGACCGACGCATGCCGATCACCAATCGGTATCGTAGTTTTTATCAGGTAAAGAAAGAGATCGGCTCAAGGGCAAGGAAAGACAAGAAAACAATCGAAAAAGAAGGAAAGGAGAAGACATGACACCGAAGGAAGTAATGGAGTTTGCCAAGAAGAACAAGGCCGAGATGGTCGACTTTAAGTTCGTCGACTTCCCCGGCATGTGGCAGCATTTTGCTGTCCCCATGATTGAGTTTACCGAGAAGACATTCGAAGAGGGCTCCGGTTTCGACGGATCGAGCATTCGCGGTTGGCAGGCGATCAACGACAGCGACATGCTCGCCGTTCCCGATCCCAATACCGCGATCATGGATCCCTTCACCAAGATCCCGACCCTCTCGGTCGTCTGCAATATCCAAGATCCGATCCGCAATGAGCCTTATCCGAGAGATCCGCGATACATCGCGCAAAAGGCCGAGGCCTATTTGAGGGGATCGGGAATCGGCGATACCGCCTTCTTCGGTCCGGAAGCCGAGTTCTTCATCTTCGACAACATCCGGTTCGATCAGAACATGAACTCCGGTTATTATTTCATCGATTCGGAGGAGGGAATCTGGAACGCCGGAAAAGAGGGGGCCAACCTCGGATACAAGCCGCGCAACAAGGAAGGGTATTTCCCCGTCGCTCCGATCGACAGCCAGGAAGACATCCGGGCCGAGATGGTGCGGGAGATGGAAAAGGCCGGCATTCATGTCGAAAAGGAGCATCATGAGGTGGCGACCGCCGGCCAGGCCGAAATCGACATGCGTTTCGACTCGATGACCAAAATGGCCGACAAGCTGATGCTCTACAAGTATATCGTGAAGAATGTTGCGAAACGTTACGGCAAAACCGTCACCTTCATGCCGAAGCCGCTCTTCGGCGACAACGGATCCGGAATGCATACCCATCAGAGCATCTGGAAGAAGGGAAAGCCGCTTTTTGCAGGGGATGAATATGCCGGCATCAGCAAGATGTGCCTCTACTACATCGGCGGTATCTTGAAGCATGCGCATGCCTTGGCGGCATTGACCAACCCGACGACGAACTCCTACAAGCGGTTGACCCCCGGCTATGAGGCGCCCGTCAATCTCGCTTATTCCAGCCGGAACCGGAGCGCGTCGATCCGTATTCCGATGTATTCGAACAATCCCAAGGCGAAGCGGATCGAGGTTCGGTTTCCTGACCCCACCTGCAATCCCTATCTTGCTTTCAGCGCAATGTTGATGGCGGGACTCGACGGGATTGAGAACAAAATCGATCCGGGAGAAGCAATCGACAAGAACCTCTACGAACTGGAGGCAAAGGAAGCGGCCCAAGTCCGCAAGATGCCGGGGAGTCTCGATGAGGCTCTGGCGGCGCTCGAAGCCGATCACGCCTTCTTGCTCAAGGGGGACGTT
>JAHFEM010000156.1:4481-5629 GCA_023248505.1 Nitrospirota bacterium | reverse complement strand
GAAGTGGTCAAGACGCTGGCCGAAGCGATGGTGTTGGTCTTCCTGGTGGTGTTTCTTTTTCTTCAGGACTGGCGGGCGACCTTGATCCCTTTTCCGACGGTGCCGGTGTCGCTGATCGGCGCGTTCGCCGGTCTCTTCCTGCTCGGTTACTCGATCAATACGCTCACCCTGTTCGGAATGGTGCTGGCGATCGGGATCGTGGTCGACGACGCCATCGTGGTGCTGGAGAACGTGGAGCGGATCATGCACGAGGAGCACCTCTCGGCGCGGCAAGCGGCGATCAAGGCGATGGAAGAGGTGACCGGACCGGTCATTGCCATCGTCCTGACCCTCTGCGCGGTTTTCGTTCCGATCGCTTTCCTCGGCGGCTTGACCGGCCAGCTCTACCGGCAGTTCGCCGTCACCATCACCATCGCCGTGGTTCTCTCCGGCATCGTGGCGCTGACGCTGACCCCTTCCCTCTGCGTTCTGGTTCTGAAGCGAAAACACAAGGCGCCCGGACGCCTCTTCGGCGCGTTTAACAACGGGTTCGCCCGGGTCACCGGCCGGTATGCCGACGGCGTCGCCTGGATCATCCGCCGGGGCGCGATCGGCATGTTTCTCTTCGTCGGGATGGTGCTCCTCACCGCCGGGCTCTGGCGGTTTACGCCGGGGGGATTGGTGCCGGACGAAGACCAGGGCTTCTACATCGCCGTCGTCTTCCTCCCGGACGGGGCGACGCTGCAGCGGACAGACCGGGTGGTCGGGGAGGTGGTCAAGGCGGTTCAATCGAATCCCGACAACGAATATGTCGTCGCCTTCACCGGCATGGACTTCATCGGCGGCGGCTTCCGCAACAACGCCGCCACCCTGTTCGTGACGCAAAAGCATTGGGACGAGCGGAAGTCGAGCACCGGGCAGCTGGTCGGAGAATATTACATGAAGACCGCGCACATCAAGGAAGCGCTCGTCCTCGCCTTCGGTCCGCCGCCGATCTTCGGCCTCGGCAACTCGGGCGGGTTCGAGTTCTATATCCAGAACCGGGGCGAGGGGGGGCCGCATCGCCTGGCGGAGGTGATGGGGCAATTCCTTGAGGCCGCCAACAAAGATCCGATGTTGGCCGGGGTGCAGACCGTCTGGCGGTCGAACACCCCGCAGCTCTTCATCGA
>JAHFEM010000156.1:0-4471 GCA_023248505.1 Nitrospirota bacterium | reverse complement strand
CCAAAGCGCTCGGCGTTCCGCTCAACGCGCTGTTTGATACCCTCTCGGCGACGCTCGGCTCCTTTTACGTAAACGACTTCAACCGCTTCGGCCGGACCTGGCAGGTGCTGATGTCGGCGGAGCCCTCCTTCCGCAACAGCCCCGACTCGATCGGGGAGCTCTACGTCCGGTCGGAGAAGGGAGGGATGGTGCCGGTCAAGGCGCTCGCGAAGGTGAGCCACACTTCGGGCCCCGATTCGATCGATCGCTTCAACAACCTCCCCTCGGTCAAGCTGATCGGCCAGGGGGCGCCCGGCGTCTCCTCCGGCCAGGCCATTGCGGTGGTCGAGCGGATCGCCGAGCGGGTGCTGCCGGCCGATTTCAGCTACGACTGGGGCGGGGCCTCCTTCCAGGAAAAGAAATCGAGCGGCACCTCCGGGATCGCGCTGGGGTTGGCGGTCGTCATGGTCTTTCTGATCTTGGCGGCGCAGTATGAAAAATGGTCGCTGCCGTTCTCGGTGGTGATGGCGTTGCCATTCGGCACGTTCGGGGCTTTGGCGGCCGTTTGGTTGCGGGGTTTGACCAACGACGTCTATTTTCAAATCGGTCTTGTCACGCTCCTCGGCTTGGCGGCGAAGAACGCGATCCTCATCGTCGAGTATGCGGTGATGAAGCATCATGAGGGTCTCACTCCTTCCGCCGCCGCGCTGGAGGCGGCGCGGCTTCGCTTCCGTCCGATTCTGATGACCTCGCTCGCTTTCATCCTCGGCGTGGTGCCGCTTGCTTTTTCCCACGGTGCGGGGGCGGGGGCCCGGATCTCGGTCGGCACCGGCGTGATGGGGGGGATGCTCGCAGCGACCTTTCTCGCCATCTTTTTCGTCCCGATGTTCTACAAGCTGATCGCCGATCGGCATCTGACCGAACGGCGGTCGACGGCGGAAATCCGGGCCGAAATCGCACGGCATCAATCGGAACAGAACCGTGAGCCGGTCACGGCGATCGAGACGGAAGCGGAGGTCGCGGTCGGAGATGAGCGGCCGGGAAGGGAGGGAGAATGAAAAAAGTCGTATTGATATCGGCGTTCTCTCTTCTCTTCCTCTTTGGACTTTCGAGATACACCCGGGCGATGGAGCCGGAACTTCCTCCGGAGCTTCGTTTAAGCCTGCATGATGCGATCGGAGCCGCCATGGAGAATAATCCGACCCTCCAATTGTCGAGAGCGCGGGCCGAGGAGGCGGAGGGGGCGGCCCGGGTCAGCCGGGGGCCGCTTCTTCCGAACCTTTCGGGGACGGTCAGCCGGACCAACGAGACGATCTTTCTCGGGGCGATCGGCTTGAGCGGGATCTCCGACCCGATCGATCTCTTTGATGCGCGGGTGCGCCTCACCCAAAATCTTTTCAGCCTCAGCCTCATTCAACAGTGGCGGGCCGGGAAAGCGGGCGCGGAGGCGGCCGCGTCGGATGCCGAGGTGACCCGGCGCGACACGATGGCGCTGATCGGGCTTTTATACATGGAGGCCCTCCGGGCCGAGGCGGCGGTGAAGGCGAGCGAGGCGAACGTCGATCTCAGCCGACAGCTTCTGGCCCTTGCGCAGGACCGGAAAGCGGCGGGGCTGGCGACCCATCTGGACGTGACGCGCGCTCAGGTTCAGATGGAGAATGAGAAGCAGCGCCTTCTCGTGGCCCAGAACCAACGCGACCGGACGAAGTTGAATCTCATCCGAAGCCTCGGGATCGGCCGCGATGTCCATCTGGTTCTGACCGACGCGCTCGCGTTGGTGGAGGTGGAGCAACCGTCTCCTGCAGAGGCGCTCGCGGCGGCGCGCGCCCAGCGGGTGGAGCTGCAGACGCAGGCCCTGCGCGAAAAATTCGCCTCCCTGACCCTCCGGTCGGTCCAAAGCGAGCTGATTCCCTCGCTGAGCGTCAATGCAAACTATGGGCGAATCGGAAACAAGGTGGATGACACCGAGGGGACCCGGTTCATCGGCCTCGCCCTATCGGTCCCCTTTTTTGACGGCGGATCGCGTCAGGGCCGAATTGCGCAGAGCCTCAGCCGCATCAGGCAAGAGGAAATCCGTCGCCGGGATCTCTCGCAACAGATCGACTTCGAAGTCCGTGATGCGCTCCTGACCCTGGCATCCACCCGCCAGCAGGTGGCGGTCTCCGAGGTCGGACTTCAGCTGGCCCTCCAGGAGTTGGAGCTGGCCCGGCAGCGGTTCGAAGCGGGTTTTGCGAACAACATCGAGGTGACCAACGCTCAAACCTCCGTCGTCCGGGCCCGGGATAATGCCATCGAAGCCTTGTTTAATTTTAATGCGGCACGGATCAATCTGGCCCGGGCCAAGGGGGAAATGGAGACGCTTCAATGAGCCGTTGCTTCGTCTCGATGGATCACGACGAGGGGGATGAGAAGGAGGTCAGCGATGATCCGTCTTGAAATCTGGTCCGATATCGTCTGTCCGTTCTGCTATATCGGTAAACGGCACCTCGAAGCGGCGCTGAGCCAATTCGAGCGGCGGGACGAAATTCAGGTGGTCTGGAAAAGTTTCGAGCTGAATCCAATGGCGGAACGGAATCCCAACATCGACGTCTACGAAAACCTCTCAAGAAAATATGGCCAGAGCCTCGCGTGGGCGAAACAGAGAAGCGAGGAGGTCGCCCGTTCGGCCGCTGCCGTCGGGCTCCGATTCGATTTTGACCGGGCGCGCCCGGGCAATTCGTTCGACGCGCACCGCCTCGTTCACCTTGCGGACAAGCGCAACCTTCAAGACCGGGCCGAAGAGCGTCTCTTCGCCGCCTACTTCACGGAGGGGGAGCAAATCGGCGACCCGAAGACGTTGCATCGGATCGGAGTCGAATTGGGGCTTGATCCGAAGGAGGTGGAAAAAATGCTGGCCGGCGACGATTACACTTCCGAGGTCCGCCAGGAGGAGGAAGAGGCCTTTTCTCTCGGCGTGACAGGCGTTCCGTTTTTTCTGTTCAATCGCAAGCGGGCCGTGTCGGGCGCCCAACCGGTCGAAACATTCTTGAAAGCGCTCAGGACCGCCTGGGCGGAGAAATAATCGGATCGCTACGATCTCCCTCTTCCTGTCCCACCTGAAATTCACTTCTTTGCTATTCTAAACGAAGATGAACCGTTGAATGATCATCCCGATGACCGCATTTTCACCGATCATTTTGATTGCAGCGGAAGTGTCCAACCGACTTGAATTCACGAAACTCAGATATGAAAATCCGGAAACGTAAAGACGTCCGGAAATAAATCCAGTGAGAGACGTGCATGCAGAATATTCCTCTCGCGTTGGCGAAGCCGGGGGTGGTTCTCGCCCGAAGCGTCGTCAATCCGAATAACCCCGACGGCGCGCCGGTGTGCGGCAAGGGGGTTCCATTGACCGAGTCGTTGATCGAGCGATTGGCCCGGATGGGGGTCCAATCGGTCACGGTGGAGGGCCATCCCGTGGTGGTCGAGGGAGAGCGCACGCTGGAGGAGATGCTGATCAAATTGGACGAGCGGTTTAAGCGGGTGGCGGGGGATCCCTTGATGATGCGGATCAAGGAGATCTACAAGAAGCGGCTGATCCGGTCGATGGAGGGGTAGAATGACCGAAAGACGCGAAGAGATCCAGCGTCTCATCAAGGAGACGCGATCATTGCCGACCCTGCCGGGGATCGTCTCAAAAATGAGCGCGTTGGTCGAGAACGACAAGACCTCCATCCAGGAGATCGCGCGGCTCGTCTCCTCCGATCAGATCCTCTCGGCGAAAGTGTTAAAGCTCGTCAATTCTCCCTTCTATGGTTTCCCCGGTCGCGTCTCGACCGTTTCAAATGCGTTGATCCTTCTCGGCGTGAATGTCGTCAAAGGGCTGGCGTTGAGCGCCTCGATCTTCGAGATGATGGAAAAAAATGTGGTGGGACTGTGGGAGCATTCATTGGGAACCGCGGCGGCGGCCAGCGTCATCGCCAAGCGGATTGGGGCGCCGGAGGCGGAGGAGATCTCCACCGCCGCGCTGCTGCACGACATCGGAAAGGTGATCGTGAAAATCAAGTTCGAGGAGGACTTCAAGCATTTTGAATCGCGGGTCCGGGAAAAAGCAATCTCCATGTACGAGGCGGAGCGGGAATCGCTCGGCGCCGACCACGCCGAAATCGGCGGCTGGCTTGCAAAGAGCGGGTATCTCCCCGACAAACTGATCGAGCCGATCGCCTGCCATCACGACGTGGAAAAATCGACCCAGCACCCGCTCAAGACCGCCATCGTCCATCTCGCCGACATCCTCGTGAAGGCCGACGGGTTCGGCTTCAGCGGGGACGATCTCGTTCCGCAAATTCAGCCCGCCGCCTGGAAAAAACTGGGGTTGAAGGAAGCGCAACTGGAAGAGATCGTCGACGAGATCGGAGAAAAACTGATCGACGTCAAAAACTTAAGCCTGGAGATACAGGCGCCCCATGACGCCCCCGCTTAGAATCGCACTTTTTACTCTCGAGAAGAACGT
>JAHFEM010000155.1 GCA_023248505.1 Nitrospirota bacterium | reverse complement strand
AAACCGCTGGGGGTCGATGGAGTCCTCGCCGAAGTGAAGTCGGAACTGAAAGAGAAGGTCCTCGTCTCGGTCGCCGCAGGAACGCCCCTCTCCCGCCTGGCCGCCGGTCTTGAGCGGGAGGCAAAGATCATCCGCGCGATGCCGAACGCTCCGGCGCTGGTTCAATCGGGGGCCACGGTGCTGGCGCCGGGAAAAGGGGTTGAGCAGGAGACCCTCGACTTGGTTCTGCAGATTTTTAATTCGATCGGCAAGACCTGGATTCTAGAGGAGCGCTACCTGGATGCCGTGACCGGCCTCTCCGGGAGCGGGCCGGCCTTTGTCTTTGTCATTATCGAGGCGATGGCCGACGGCGGGGTGAAGAGTGGGTTGAGCCGAGAGGTGGCCCTCTCGCTGGCGGTGCAGACGGTCCTGGGGGCGGCCCAGATGGCGCTCCAGACGGGGGAGCATCCGGCGCGGCTGAAAGATTTTGTCGCCTCCCCGGGAGGGACGACCATCGCCGGTCTCCATCGGCTCGAAGAGGGGAAGGTCCGGGCGGCGTTTATGTCGGCCGTGGAAGCGGCGACGCGGCGCTCCGAAGAGCTGGGGAAGGCAAAGTAAAGCACCGCGGCGGCGGACAGGGATAAAATGAAAAAAGTTGGCCTCAATCTCACGTTGAAGTGGTATATTATTTTTACCGTGAACACGCACGCGCGTCGCATGGTTCGCGTTCGCTCACGATGTGAGCAGAGATGCTTCGCATGCCATTGGTAACGGCACATTCCCCGCCCCCTTGGGGCGAGGGTTAGACGCGCGAATGTGCAGATTGCAATGGATGGCGAAGCCTCCGCCCACATCGTTCGCAAAGCGAACCATACAAATAGATTTTTCTCCTTTCGGGTCGAAGATGGCTTCGCGATGTGAGTGGAGGTACTTCGTACCCGATTTGTATCTGCACATTCCCCGCTGCTTGCGGCGGGGAGCTTCAATGATCGAAGAGCGGATCGCTCCGATTGGGGCGGATAAGGAGAGGGGATGTTCATTGCGGCAAATTTCGTCTCGGCGCTTGCGACGGTTCTCGGTTACCTTTTGGAGTTCTACTCGTGGATCATTATCATTCGGGCCCTGATCTCATGGGTCAACCCGGATCCCTATAACCCGATCGTTCAGTTTCTCTATAAAATTACCGAACCGGTCCTCTATCCGATCCGAAAAATGATGGGATCCTACAACATCGGAATCGATCTTTCTCCCCTGGTGGTGCTCTTGATTATTATGTTTCTAAAACAATTCTTGGTCAGCTCCCTTTTTGAATTGGCCAGCCGACTTCGATAGAGAGGGATGAAAATGAGATGGACACCGGTCGATATCCGTCAGATGACCTTCCCCGTCGGCTTCCGAGGGTACACTCCGAATGAAGTCGACGCTTTTCTGGAAAACCTCGCCAATGAAATTGAAGAGATCCTGAAAGAGAACGCGGATCTTCGGGAGCGGGTCGAAGATCAGGGACAGGCGATCGCGGAATTAAAGAAGACGGAGGGGGCCCTGACGAATACCCTTCTGATGGCACAAAAAGCGATTGAAGAGATAAAACGGAACGCCCAAAAAGAGGGGGAGCTGATTGTCCGCCAGGCTGAAATGCGGGCGGAGGAGATCACCCGCTCGGCGGTCAAGGACGTGACCCATCTTCAGGGGGAGATTCTGAACTTGAGACGGCAGCGCGATTTTTTTGTTGAGAAGATTCGATCTTTGATGCAGAATCTGGAAAAAACATTGCAATGGGAGGATGAGAAAGCGGGTCAAAGGGAAGGAGAGGCCTCTCTCTGAAGAAAGTGAGGGGGGAAGGTTCGGCTGCACCGTATGAATTCAGATCGATTGGAACGGCTAGCCGTTAGGCAAGACTTCGATTGAAACAAATGCAGTAGGAAAGCGGATCTTTCGGTTTGGACGGATGGAATTTCATCCACCTTCACATTTGCCAAGGAGGAGAGATGAGTTACTACGTCTATATTACCCAGATAGATGACTGTTTTATCGCGGATGTTCCCGCCCTTCCGGGATGCCGCACCTTCGGACGGAGCGAAGCGGAGGTTCTTGAAAATATCCGGGACGTTGTTCGAGGCTATCTGCACAGCTTGCGGAAGAGAAACGGCGCGGTGCCGAAGGTCAAGGTCGTTAAGCTTTCCGAGCATCTTCCGTTCTCTCGGAACGCGGCCTCGGCTCGTTCGATGGTGAGCGTTTCCTCAAAAAATGGAATCGCCGTTCCGCCCTTATAAATCAGGGTCGCTCCTGCACCTACGGGTGACGCCGAATGCATCCCGGGACAGCATTGAAGGTTGCGTCGAAGGGGTGCTTCGGTTAAAATTAAGGGCGATCCCGGCGGAGGGGGCCGCCAATGCGGCCTGCGTCCGGTATTTATCCAAACGATTTGATCTCCCAAAATCCCGGCTCGAAATCGTCCGGGGGGAGAAATCCAGAGAGAAATGGATTTGGTTTAAAGAAACCGATCCGTCGGTTCTGATTCAACAGCTTGATAAAATCTTATCGGAGTAAACGTGGGATTCGGGGGGCGTCGGGGTGTGTGGCTGACAGGGCTGGTCGTATTCGGCCTCGTCTTTGTTCTTTTCCTGGAGAGCTGGGTTCTGGGAGGGTTCGCGGAGGATCCGCTACAGGGCACCCCTCTTGCCTTGGTTGAAGACGGAATCCGAATCAAGGGGGGGCTTCCTTCGCTCGATGATACCGAGCAAGGGAGGTATGTCTCGCGCTTTAAAAATGGGGTGACCGCGGTTTATACTCTCGAAGCCGCCCTCCAAACGGCGATGGAGAATTACTTCAAACGATACCGGGTTCCTTACGGCGTCTTTGTCGCCATCGATCCGAATACCGGCAAGATCCTCGCCTCGGTGGAATATTCTTCGATCGATCCCAAGGCGGAGCGCCTCGCTTTCCGGGCGACCTATCCCGCCGCGTCGATTTTTAAATTGGTGACCGCCTCCGCTGCCCTGGAAGAGAAGAAAGCCCGGCCCGACACCCAGATTACCTTTCACGGCGGGCTCTATCGGTTGGGACCGAAGAATTGGGTCGACAATCCAAAACGGGATAAGCAAAAAATCTCCCTCGCCGAAGCGCTGGCGAAATCATGCAACGTGGCCTTCGCGAAAGTCGCCCTCCGCTGGCTCAACGCGCCGACCCTCCTTAGCTATGCAGAGCGGTTCCAGTTCAACCGCCCGATCCCCTTCGAGCTGCCGGTCCAGGTGAGCCGGATGGAGATCGATCAAAGCGAGCGGGGGCTTGCGATGACGGCCGCCGGGTTCGGCGATGTGGGGCTCTCTCCGCTCCATGGGGCGATGATCGGCGCCGCGATTGCCAATGACGGCGTGATGATGTCCCCCTGCCTGGTGGACCAGGTCCGGGCCGCCAACGGAGAGAAGCTCTACGAATGCGCGCCCAAAATCTTCTCTACGGCGATCTCCTCCGAGACGGCGCAATCGCTCCGGGATATGATGGCGATGACCGTCATCAGCGGAACCTCCCGCAAGGCGTTTCGAATGAAACGGCGGGAGGTGAGCCTTCGGGGGATCACGATCGGCGGAAAAACCGGCTCCCTCACCGGGGAGGACCCTCCCGGAAAGTACAGCTGGTTCGTCGGCATGGCCCCCCTCGAAGACCCCGAGATTGCCGTGGCTGCCTTGGTCATCAATCATCCGAAATGGAGGATCAAGGCCTCTCAGGTGGCCAAGGAGGGGTTCGCCACCTATTTCCAGTCTGAAAATCTCAAACGAATCGCCAGCCAGTAAGCGCATCTCGCCGGTTCGCTTCTTCACCCTTTCTATTGACGGATGTCTGACCCCCTCCGCACCGGTTGTTTCCCATGACGAAAAAATAAAAGCAGATGATCTGTTTTATGAACGACCCTCCCCGCATTTAATCCAGCGGCTTGTGTTTTCTTGTTTGACTCCTCTGACTCAGCCTCTTTATCATAGAAGGAGAGATCGCATCGCTTCATCATGGATCGGAGGGAGGGTTATGTGGAAGAGGCTGTTCTGGGGGGTTTCAGTCGTGTTGGTCTTCGCTCCCGCGGCAATGGGGCAGACGATCTGGTGGGAAACCGGAATGACCAAGCTGCGCGCGGAAAACGGGGGGCCGGAGGGAGATCCGATCCCAAAGAATGCGGATCTTTGCCAAGAAGAGAAGTGTGTAAAAGGGGGGGTCCGGATGATGGCGGCGCAGAACGAGTTCGAGCCGTTCCAGATTTTCATCGCCGCGCCGGAGAAGGAAGATCTTCGCGGCGTCGATGTGACGATCAGCGACCTCGTCCAAGAGACGGAGAAGGATCGCTATCGGATCTCCTCCCGTCTTCCAGGACCGATCATGGTTTATCGAGAGCACTATATTGAGATCACAAAGCCGACCACGGGGGAGGCGCAGCCCGGCGGGTGGCCCGACGCTCTGATTCCGAAGGTCGATGAATACTTTGGGGAGCGGCGATCCGTCCCCGGTGAGGGGCGGCCCGCCTTTCCCTTTGATGTTCCGCGCGGGAGAAAGCAGGGGATCTGGATCGATGTCTACGTTCCCCCGGATGCTTCGCCCGGTCTCTACACCGGCACGGCGACGGTCACGGTCGGCGAGAAGAAGGGGGCGGTCATTCCGATTCGCCTCACCGTCCATCCGTTTCGCCTCCCTTCGACCTCCTCGCGTCGGAACGCCTACGCGGTCGGGATCACCGAGCTGGGAAAGGGGCATGACTGGGATGATCCCCGCGCGAACGTCCGAGGCTTCATCAGCGACGATCGGACGAGCGAGCTGATCTGTCTCTACACGAAGGCGTTGCTGCTGCATCGGCTCACCAATGAGAGCACCGTCTGGCCGCCCCCCCGGTGGGACAAGGATCGGGGGGAGATCAAATGGAAGTTCCCGGAAGGGCGAACGAGCTGTCCGGAAAAATACCCGGAGTTTATGAACGGGATCAACTCCCTCCCCGGCGGGAAGCTCAAGGGGGCGCGGGTCACCTCGATTCGCCTTCGCGACGGCTACGGCTTCAACGATCCCGACCGGTACAACCCGGAGAAGCTCAATGCGGATTACTATCGGGAGTATGTCCGCTATTTTGCCCGACAGGGTTGGCTCGACCGGCTCTTCGATTACACCCGGGATGAGCCGAAGTTCATCTTTCAGCGCGCCACCCGAAGGAGAGAGTGCTGGAATCTTGAGGAGGTGAAGGAGCGGCCCGACACCGACTGGGACAAGATCAAGCGGCGCGCGGAATTCCTCCACAAACACGCGCCCGGTTTGAAGCTTTTGGTCACGACCGACCGGCAGGCGGCGGAGACCTGCTTCGACCGCCTCTTTCAGGCCAAAGGGGTGGAAAAGTATATCGATATCTGGACCGTCGGCATTAAACGAATGGACGGCAAGCCCGACTCCGAAACGTACAATCGCAATTTCAGAACGGTCTACGACGGATCATTCATCGGACCCGGGAAGGAGCTCTGGTGGTACCATGCCTGCGGTTCGCATGGTTGCGGAGACGGCTCGGAGCGGGGATGGCCGACGGTGATGGTCGATCTTCCGGCCGTCTCGACGCGCGTCTTTGAGTGGCTGACCTATCTTTACCGAGCTTCGGGTGAGCTTTACTACGAGACGGTCTATCAGTATCCCTACTCCTACAAAGTCGTC
>JAHFEM010000154.1 GCA_023248505.1 Nitrospirota bacterium | reverse complement strand
TCGGTTCCTGTATCGATCAATACCACAAGAATCCCTCCCACCAGCGGCGGATCCTGGACGACCCCAAGAACCTTCCCCATCATGCCGAGATTCAAATCGGACCGGTGACGTTGGATCTCAACGTCTCGGCGATTCTCAACGAGGGAGGGGAATACCAGGGCAACATCGTCGAGTGGATGGACGTCACCGAAAAGAAGAAGCTCCAAGTCGAGATGGCGCGGCTGAAGACCTCGCTCGACAATGCCAAGACAAACGTCATGGTCTGCGACCGGTCGTACACGATCGTTTATATGAACAAGGCCTCCGAGACCAAGCTCCGCGGCCTGGAACATGAGATCCGGAAAATCATGCCGGGCTTTTCAGCCGATCGGGTCGTCGGTTCCTGTATCGATCAATACCACAAGAATCCCTCCCACCAACGGCGGCTCTTGGACGACCCCAAGAGTCTTCCCCGCCATGCCGAGATTCAGCTCGGGCCGTTGAGCCTCGATCTCACCGCCTCCGCCATTCTCTCCGAGGGGGGGGAGTACCTCGGCAACGTCGTCGAGTGGGCCGACATCACCGACGAGAAGAAGGCGCAGAACGAGGTCGATCGGCTGATTCAGGCGGCCACCGCCGGAAATCTGGCCGACCGGATCAATGCGGATCAGTTCGAGGGATTCTTCAAAACCCTCTCCCAAGGGGTCAACAAAATGCTCGACACCGTGGTGACGCCGCTGAACGAGGCCCAAAAGGTCCTGGGGGCCCTGGCGGAAGGAGATCTGACCCAGGAGATGTCGGGCGACTACCGGGGGGAATTCGAAAAAATGAAGGTGAGCCTGAACACCGCCGTTCAAAACCTCACCCATACCCTCGCCTCCGTGCGCGAAGGGTCCGAGAGCGTCATGTCGGCCTCGACTCAGATCAGCCAGGGGAATGAAGATCTCTCCTCGCGCACCTCCGAGCAGGCGAGCGCCTTGGAGGAGACCTCCTCTTCGATGGAGGAGATGACTTCCACCGTGAAGCAAAACGCCGACAACGCCAAGCAGGCCAACCAGTTGGCGATCGCCGCGCGCGACGTCGCCGACAAGGGGGGAAAGATCACCTCCCAGGCGGTGGTGGCGATGGGCGAGGTGAACAAGTGCAGCAAAAAGATCGCCGACATCATCACGGTGATCGACGAGATCGCCTTCCAGACCAACCTTCTTGCGCTGAACGCCGCCGTCGAGGCGGCCCGCGCGGGAGAGCATGGACGGGGATTTGCCGTAGTCGCCGCGGAGGTGCGCAACTTGGCGCAGCGCTCCGCCACGGCGGCCAAGGAGATCAAGACGTTGATCAACGAATCGGTCCAGAAGGTGACCGACGGGAGCGAGCTGGTCAACC
Organism: Nitrospirota bacterium; assembly: GCA_023248505.1. Lineage (GTDB taxonomy): Bacteria > Nitrospirota > Nitrospiria > SBBL01 > Manganitrophaceae > Manganitrophus. Next base: position 4,362 of record JAHFEM010000154.1, on the reverse strand, counting down.
AGTCTGGAAAGACCCTCGACGAGATCGTGGGGTCCGTGAAACGGGTCACCGATATCATCGGCGAGATCGCCGCCGCATCACAAGAGCAGGCCAGCGGCGTCGACCAGGTGAACAAGGCGATCATGCAGATGGACGAGACGACACAGCAGAACGCGGCGCTCGTGGAGCAAGCGGCCTCGGCGAGCCAGGCGATGAAGTCGCAGGCGGAGGAGTTGTTGCGCCAGGTGAGCCTCTTCAAATTTAAAGCCGACGAGAGCGAGGGAAGAGCCAAAGGGCGTCCGGCGGGGAGTCCGCATCCTGAAGCGTCGAACCCGGCCCTTCGAAAACCCGAAATCAAACCGAAGACGGCGCAACCGCCCGTCCGTGGACCCAAAGCGGGGGGAGGGAACGGCCAGGGGGAGAAGCAGGAACACTCCAAGACCAAACCGGCGGCCCGCCCCATGGTGGGAAGCAGCGCGGCCAAGGGGGAGGAGAAGAACGGAAAATGGGAAAAGGACGAAGGATTCGACGAGTTTTAGCTCGCGCGCGGAGGGTCTTAAGGAGCGCGAGACGGGAGCGTCGGGGCGATGGAATACAAAATCACGGAAGCGGAATTCGAGGAGATCAGCGCGCTGGTTTACAGTGAAAGCGGGATTTCGCTCACCTCGGGGAAGAAATCGTTGCTCGTCTCCCGGCTCTCCAAGCGGCTGCGTGAACTGGGCCTGGAGAGCTTCCACGGTTACTACGAGTATGTCGTCGGGGGAGGCCGGGACGAGGAGTTCACCCGACTGCTCGACCTGGTCTCCACCAACAAGACCGACTTTTTCCGCGAGCCGAAGCACTTTGAGTTTTTGCAAGAGGTGATCCTTCCCGATCTGGAACAGACAAAACAGATTCGGATCTGGTCGGCCGGTTGCTCTTCCGGTGAAGAGCCCTACACCATTGCGATGGTCCTCTCGGATTGGATGTCGGAGAGGGGTCCCTGGGATTGCCGGATTCTGGCGTCCGATCTTTCGACCCGTGTCCTGGATAAGGCCGCCGCCGGGGTGTACGACATCGGTACGGTAGGGGATCTCGATCCCGTGTCGGTTCGACGCCACTTCCTGAGAGGCCGCGGGAAAGAGGCCGAGAAGATCAAGGTGAAGCCGCATCTCTCCAGAATGATCGCCTTCAAGCGGATCAACTTGATGGCGGAGCGATTCCCGATCAAAACGCCTCTGGATCTGATTTTCTGCCGAAACGTGATGATCTACTTCGACCGGCCGACGCAGGAGCAATTGATCTCCAAGTTCCATCGCCATCTCAAGCCGGGCGGCTATCTGTTCATCGGGCATTCCGAAAGTCTGCACTGGATCGCGAATCAATTCCATTATGTGGCCCCGACGGTCTATCTAAAGGAAAAGTGATGGTGTTGCATGGAGCCTCCCCCAACTCGTTCGCCCATATCCGACGGATGGCCGACACCCGTTTTCCCCATGAGGTTGCCGTGATCATGCCCGGGGAGTACTTCGTCAGCGATGAGCCGATGGTTGTCTATACGGTTTTGGGGTCATGCGTGTCGGCCTGCATCCGCGATCCGATCGAGAAAATCGGCGGGATGAACCACTTCATGCTCCCTCAGCCGAACGGAGACGGCCAGCATGATTCCTGGGGGGAGTCGGCGCGTTATGGAAGTTATGCGATGGAACTCTTGATTAATGAGATTCTTAAGCGGGGGGGGCGGAAAGAGCGGCTGGAGGTGAAGATCTTCGGAGGCGGGAAGATCTATGACGGGAGCAACGACATCGGCGCCGGCAACGCGAACTGGGTCCTCGATTATCTCCAGAGAGAGGGGTTGCTCCCGTCGACGGTGAACACTGGGGACGTCTTCCCGAGGAAGGTCTACTTCTTTACGGAGAGCGGACGGGTCCTGATGAAGAAGATCGAGCGCATCAAGAACCGGACGATTTTCGATCGGGAAGCGCAGTATCAGGAAACCTTTAAACGGAAAAAAGAAGAGGATGTCATCCTCTTTTAGTCCAGTGAGGGAAGGGAAAAAATGGATAAATCATTGCGGTCGGTCTCGCTTTTGGTCTTCCTCACCATGTTGCCGGTCACGGCACTCGTGCCGATCCTCAAGCTGCTGGTGCAAGACCGGTTTGCGGTCGGTCTCTTCGCAACGCACCTCTTCATGGCGATCAACACCCTCGCCGCCATTGCGGCGGCGCCATTGATGGGAAGCCTCTCCGATTGGCTCGGGCGAAGAAAGGAGCTGATCGTGGGGGCGGCGGCGGCCGACGCCGTGCTTTTTCTCGCCCTTGGTTCGGCGCCCACGTATGATTTGATGCTGGCTTTTCGTTTTCTGGAAGGGGCAGCCCACATCACGGTCCTCTCTTTACTGTTCGCCCACGCCAGCACGATTCTGAGAGGAAGCGAATCCCACTCCTTCGGCGGCTTGGGCGGGGTGTTGACCTTCGGCGTGGCCTTGGGCGCTCCGCTCGGAGGCGTATTGGGCCAAGGGGGGGCGGAGAGGGCGCTCTGGGCGGGCGCGGGGATCATGACTGCGGTGGCGATCGGGGCGTCGATCTGGGTGGGAGATCGATCCGAAAGCCCGGCGGCGCGGCCGCAAATGAAAGAGATGCTCCGTCTGCTGGCGGTCTATCCCTCGGTCCGAATCCCCATTTTGTTTTCGTTTGTGGAACGCCTCGCGTCGGGCTTCTTCATCGCCTCCTTCCCCATCTTCTGCGGCCTGGCATGGGGGCTGGGGCCGCGATCGATCGGGCTTTTGATCACCGCCTATATGTTGCCGATGGCGGCCTTGTGTTATCCGATGGTCTCCCTGAGCCGACGCCGGCCGGCGCGAGAGTGGCTCTGCATCGGCGGTCTCATTTACGGCGGCCTCTTTTCAAGCATCGGCTATCTGAATCCGGTGGGACTGGTCTTTCTCATGATCGCTTGCGGGGTGCTCTCGGCGGTGATGTTCGTCCCGACCCTGGTGATCATCAGCCGAGAGACGCCGTCTACTTTGAAAGGCTCCGCGATGGGACTTTTCAATGCCGTCGGGGCGCTGGGGTTCATCGTCGGACCGCTTCTCTCCGGCGCGATCGTCGTGTTCCTCAGTCCTCGCCTCGGTCCGGTCGAAAGCTATCGCGCTGTTTTCCTTGTGGGTGGCCTCATCACCTCCGCTGCGGCGATCGGAAGTTTTTTCTCCAGAGCCTGGAGGGACAAACCGGTCGCGCAAAGCGAAATACCGGCGGTACCGGTCCGGCGGTGAGGAGGTGAAATGAAGAAAATACGTGTCCTGATCATAGACGACTCGGCGCTCATGCGCCAGATCTTGACGGTTCTCCTGTCTGAAGACCGACAGATCGAGGTGATCGGCACGGCGCCCGATCCATACGTCGCCCGAGACCGGATCAAGGCGTTGAACCCCGATCTCCTCACGCTCGATATCGAGATGCCGAGGATGGACGGCTTGACCTTTCTCGAAAAGCTGATGGTGGCCCACCCGATGCCGGTTCTCATTGTCAGCTCGCTCACCGAGGCGGGATGTGAAACCACGCTGCGCGCCCTCGAGTTGGGAGCGGTCGATTTTTTCACCAAGCCGAAGCTGGACATGCAAGAGGGAATGGAGACCCAGGCGAACGAGTTGATTGCCAAAGTCAAGGCCGCCGTCCAGGCCAGGATTGTCCGTCGGTCGCCTCCGGCGTCCAAGGAGACGGCCGGGGCGTACGTTCTGAAATCCTCCGCGATGATCAAGACCACCGACGTGATCATCGCCATTGGGGCGTCGACCGGGGGAACCGAGGCCTTGAGGGAATTCCTCAGCATCCTCCCCCCCAATACCCCCCCGCTTCTGATCACGCAGCACATGCCTGAGAAATTTACCAATGCCTTCGCCAACCGCCTCAACCAGCTCTGCCAGATCACGGTCAAGGAGGCGGAAGACGGCGACAGCGTTCTGACGGGCCAGGCCCTCATCGCCCCCGGAAACTATCACATGCGGCTGGTCCGGGACGGGGCCCGCTATCGGGTCCGACTGGACCAGGAGCCGCCGGTCAACCGCCACCGTCCCTCGGTGGATGTGATGTTTGATTCTGTTGCCGAGTGCGCCGGGGCGAACAGCATCGGAGTGATTCTCACCGGAATGGGGGCCGACGGCGCGAACGGCTTATTGAAGATGAAAGAGGCCGGAGCGATGACCCTTGCCCAAGACGAGGCGTCGTGCGTGGTCTTCGGGATGCCCAAGGAGGCGATCAAACGAGGCGGTGTCGATCGGGTTCTCCCGCTCTCCGATATGCCCGCGGCAGTGTTGGAATATGTCGAATCACATCACCACCTGCGGCGACGGTCTCATTAAGGGCAAGGAGAGGAATCCCGGTGGAGGTCGAATTGTCGGGGCCG
>JAHFEM010000153.1 GCA_023248505.1 Nitrospirota bacterium | reverse complement strand
TTTCACTCAGCAAAAAAACATGTAAATATTTAGTTGGGTTTTCATCCATCCTCCTGCTGGTTCTCGCCGGCTTTTTTGTGCAATATTTTTTAATGCTGGGTCAAATCACAGAGCTAAAAGATTTACGAAGGGAAGCAAAAACTCAAAAAATCCAAATCCAGAGCTTCTTGACAACGATTGATGATCTTAAGAAGCAGATGACTCGTCTGATTGAGTTAGACCAGAAGCTACGCGTTATCACCGACATTGGACCGAGGAAAGAGGTGGGAGTGATGGGACAAGGCGGACCGGAGGAAGTAGGGCTGCCCCACTCAGACGGTTCAAAGTTAATGACATCGATTCAACTCGATTTAGGGGATCTTCAAGGCAAAGCCATTGCGCAAGAAAAGAGTTTTCAGGAATTGACGGAAGCAGTTCAGAGCCGTCAGTCTTTGTGGGCATCGACCCCTTCGATCTGGCCTACAACCGGCTGGCTCACATCCGGTTTTGGAAGCCGGGTCTCTCCCTTCACGGGAAGAGTGAGCATGCACAATGGTATTGATATCGCGTCCCGCCAGGACACCCCGGTGATTGCGCCTGCAGCGGGGGTCGTCAGCTACACCGGGTTCGATAGTGGACTTGGAAAGCTCATCAAGATCAATCATGGATATGGAATCGCGACTTATTACGGACATCTCTCTAAAGCCGCCGTTAAGGTTGGACAAAAAATAAAGCGGGGAGATATCATCGCTTACGTTGGAAGCACCGGCCTCTCAACCGGACCCCACCTCCATTATGAAATATATGTAAATGACGTACCCGTCAATCCGATGAGATACGTTCTGAATTAAGAAAGTTCAAGGGAAGGATACCTTCTTCTCTTTGAAAGGGGGGGGAGACTGCGCGGGTCTCTCTCTGGATTATCAACACCCCATCCTGGTTTGGGCCGGGGAGGCTGATTAATCAAGGTGGGCAGCAGGAGGGTTTGAGGTCAGATGGCGGTGAAAGGGAAAGTCAAGTGGTTCAACGAAAAGAAGGGGTATGGATTTATTGAGAGGGAAGAGGGGGGAGATGTGTTTGTTCATTTCTCGGCAATTAAAGGAGATGGATTCAAGACCTTGGCTGAGGGACAAACTGTCGAGTTTGAGATTATCCAGGGTGATAAAGGTCCGCAAGCAGCCAACGTTGTAAAGGAATAGGGATGAAATAGTTTTAACCCCGACAAGGTCTCCTTGTCGGGGTTTTTTTTTAACACATAGTAAGAGTGATTATTCTATGATATAATCAAAACATTTTGAGAGATATTCGTTTTTATTTTAGGGGTTAGAATGTTAGGGAGCTTATTAAAAAAGGTCATCGGGAGTCGAAACGACCGAGAACTCAAGCGTCTTTGGCCCATCGTTTCCAGGGTGAATGAGTTTGAGAAGTCGATTTCCGCACTTTCGGATCAGGGTTTAAGAGACAAGACGGAATCTTTTCGGAGACAACTGGCCGAAGGATCGCCAACGGATGAGGATCTGTCGAAGCAGCTTCAGGAGATCCTGCCGGAGGCCTTTGCCATTGTGCGCGAGGCATCAAAACGCGTCCTCGGCATGCGTCATTTTGATGTGCAGATTTTGGGAGGGATCGCTCTGCACGAGGGGAAAATCGCTGAGATGAAGACCGGCGAGGGTAAGACGTTGGTTGCAACGCTCCCCGTTTACCTGAATGCCTTGACCGGACGCGGAGTTCATGTTGTTACGGTGAACGATTATCTGGCAAAAAGAGACTCGCAATGGATGGGAGAGATTTATCGATTCCTGGGATTGACGGTGGGAATCATCCAGCATGACTCGACCGATCGGGAACGCCAGATCTCCTATGGATCTGACGTGACTTATGGGACCAATAACGAGTTTGGATTCGATTATCTCCGGGATAATATGAAATTTGACCCGCAGAGTTTCGTTCAGCGGGAATTAAGTTTTGCCATTGTCGACGAGGTCGATAGCATTTTAATCGATGAGGCAAGGACGCCGTTGATCATCTCGGGTCCGTCCGAAGATTCGACCGAGCTCTATTACCGGGTCAATCAAATTATCCCTTCTCTGAAGCAGGATAAAGATTATACGATTGAAGAGAAAACCAAAACAGTGACTCTGACTGAAGAGGGTAATGCGAAAGTCGAAAAGCTGCTTGGCGTAGACAATCTCTACGACATTACGAATATGACACTGGTTCATCATGTACTCCAGGCTCTCAAAGCGCATGCCCTGTTTAAGGCGGATGTCGATTATGTGGTCAAGGACGGAGAGGTTCTCATCGTCGATGAGTTCACGGGCCGCTTGATGCCGGGCCGCCGTTGGAGCGATGGCCTCCATCAGGCTGTGGAGGCGAAAGAGGGGGTCAAAATCGCCAATGAGAACCAAACCCTGGCCTCCATTACCTTCCAGAACTACTTCCGTATTTATAAAAAATTGGCAGGGATGACCGGAACGGCCGATACCGAAGCGGCCGAATTTTCAAAAATTTATAGCTTGGAAGTGATGATCATTCCTCCGAATCGGCAGATGATCCGGAAGGACTACTCTGATGTGATCTATCGAACCGAGCGGGAAAAATTTGATGCGATCGTTGAGGAGACGAGTGAGTTAAACAAGACCGGCCACCCAATTTTAGTCGGGACCATCTCTATCGAGAAATCCGAACACCTTTCTGCTCTGCTTAAGCGGGTGGGAATTCCCCATGCGGTGTTGAACGCAAAATATCACGAGAAGGAAGCTGAGATTATCGCCCAGGCGGGACGAAAGGGGGCGGTGACGATCGCGACCAACATGGCCGGCCGCGGCACCGATATTCTTCTCGGAGGCAATCCGGAGTTCTTATTTAAGCAGTACCGCGCTCAGCATCCCGACGCGGAGGCGTCGGCGCTCGAATCGGCTAAAGAGAAAATCAAGGCGACGTGCGAAAGCGAGAAGCAAGAGGTCATTTCCCTGGGAGGTCTCCACATTATGGGGACGGAGCGGCACGAATCGCGGCGCATTGACAATCAGCTGCGCGGCCGGTCGGGCCGTCAGGGAGACCCGGGGTCTTCGCGGTTTTATCTTTCCCTGGAAGATGATCTCCTTCGCATCTTCGGTTCGGAGCGGATTTCCAATCTTATGGGCCGGCTGGGGATGGAAGAGGGGGTGCCGATCGAACATCGGATGGTCACCCGCGCGATTGAAAATGCCCAAAAGCGCGTCGAGGGACACAACTTTGATATTCGAAAACAGCTGTTGGAATATGATGATGTCATGAACAAACAGCGGACGGTCATTTACAATCGCCGCAGGGAAGTGCTTTTTGGGGAAGGGACGGAGGGCGACCTGAAGGAGATCATGGAGGAGCAGGTCGATGAGGTTTTGGCGACCTACTGCGCCGAGGAGGTCCATCCGGAGGATTGGGAGATCGAGGGCCTTTTGGAAGCTCTTTCACGCCAGTTTAGCCTCTCCCTTTCAAGGGAGGATCTCGGTCTTCCTGACATCGGAAGGGATGGCTTAAAAGAAGAGATCATTCGGCGAGTTCAGGAAACGCACCAAAAGAAGCAGTCGGAAGTCGGCGCCGAGCTACTCCGGCACTTGGAACGGCAGATCTTCTTGCGAATGATCGACACTCATTGGAAAGACCATCTTCTTGCAATGGATTACCTGAAAGAAGGGATCGGTCTACGCGGATATGGTCAGAAAGATCCTCTGAGCGAGTACAAGCGAGAGGGGTTTGAGATGTTCTCTGCAATGATCGATCGGATCAAGCGGGATACCATTGAACATCTTTTCCGCGTTCAAGTCATGAGAGAGGAAGAGAAACCGATCGCTGCCGTATTCCCGAAGGCGCAAGAGCTGCACCTCAACCGGGGAGACTCGGCTCCTGTGCGCACCGTTCAACGCTCCGAAAAGAAGATCGGAAGAAACGATCTCTGCAGTTGCGGGAGCGGGAAAAAGTACAAGAAGTGCCACGGAAGATAAGTGTGAAAAAAAAGACCGCTAAGAACCGGTCGAAAACGCGCCGCGCCGCATCCCACCCCCCAGAGCAACCTGTCCGTCTTCTTTCTCAAGAGAATGCCCGTCTAAAACAAGAGCTTCGCCAGAAAACCAGAGAGCTTGCTTACTTCATCAGTGTCGGGAAAGCGCTCACCTCCACCCTTGAATTAAAGAAAATGCTCCGCGTGATCATGGAAACCGCCCAAAAAATGGTCCGCAGCGAATCGTGGTCGCTCCTCTTAAGCGACGAGATAATGGATGAATTCTATTTCGAGCTGGCGAAAGGAATGAATCCCAAATCGATGAAAGGTAGACGTTACAAGCCTGGAGAGGGGCCGGTCGGCTGGGTGGCCGAGAAGGGGACGCCCTTGTTGATCACCGATTTCTCGAAGGAGAAACAATTTCAGCGGAGCGAATTCTACCCTCATACCAAGGTGAAATCGGTTCTCTCCGTGCCGATCATCAGCAAAAGGAAAGTCATCGGCGTGATCCAAATGGTCAATCGTTCGGATCGAAAACCGTTCGACGAGAAGGATCTCGACCTCTTGCTGAAGCTGGTCGATCAGGCGGCCCTGGCCATTGAGCGCTCCTCGCTCTATCAGAAGATGTCCGATCTCGCGACGACGGATGATTTAACGCATCTTTATAACTTCCGATTCTTGGACCAAACGCTTGATCTTGAGATCAAGCGATGCCAGCGATACGGTTCCTGTATCTCGCTGATCTTCCTCGACATGGATCATTTTAAACTGGTCAATGATCAATATGGCCATTTGATGGGAAGTCAGGTCCTGGTGGAGGTCGCCCAGATCTTACGAAAGACGCTTCGGGAGGTCGATATTATCGCGCGGTATGGCGGGGATGAGTTTGTGGTCGTTCTTCCGGAAACCAATGTGGAGACCTCCTCTCGAATCGCTCATCGTGTACGCAATGCCATTCGGACACATGAGTTTTTAAAGAAAGAAGGACTCTCCATTCATCTTTCCGCAAGCTTTGGAATTGCCGGGTTCCCCGAGCATGCCAAGAATAAAACCGATCTGATCCGCCTTGCCGACCAGGCGATGTACAAGGCGAAGGTGATGGGTCGAGATAAAATTTTCCTCGCTTAAGCGATCTTACCGTTCAGCTCTCTCGTGGTCCTCTCGCCCGATTCCGATGTTTGTTGTCTTAGAACGGCACCCCCGCGGTGAGATAGTAGTGTGGTTTTTTCTCGGCCTGGATGGTGGGGCCGACGGGGATGGCCACATCAAACCGAAGAGTGGCCGGGTAGAAACCCAAGAAGTCCAGATTCCACCGAATTCCTGCGCCGATATCTTTCTGGTAGTTGATGAACTGAAAGATGTTTCGGGAGTCGGTGACGATCCCCGCATCGGCAAAGAGCGCCCCTTGAAGCGTGTGGGTCAGGGCGGTGCCGGCCAGATTAAGGTCGGTATCGTAGAAGATCGGGAATCGGTACTCCACCGAAATTAAGGAAATATTATCTCCCTCAAACCGAAGCGGCGTGAAGCCGCGCATTCCATCATCCCCCCCCAGGAAAAAGCGGCTGTTCTCGAAAAGAGTTCCGAAGGATTGACCGATGAAAAAGCGGGTTCCGATTTCGTGGTGATTGGAGAAGGAGAACACCCTGCGCATGTCGATGGTCGCCTTCAAAAGATGCTCGTACTCTCCGCCGGTAAACCGTTGATCGTATCCGAAGCTAATGCTGAACTTAGGATATTGTCCCGTCAAACGCTGGATGTAGTTTGCAAAGAGT
>JAHFEM010000152.1 GCA_023248505.1 Nitrospirota bacterium | reverse complement strand
GCCGATAGAGAACATCGACCCGGACCGGTCCTTCCATCGTTCGCATGTAAACCTTGTTGTCCCGGACGAACAGATCGGATGCCTCGACGACTTCGATCCCCATCTGCTGCGCTAAAAAAGTATGCTCGAAATAAGCGCTGTTGTGGGGGCCGGGCGTAAGGAGGACCACGGTCGGCTCATCGACCCCTTCGGGAGCGACGGAACGGAGTGTTTCAAGCAGCAGTTCGGGATAATGTTCGATCGGTGCAATGGGATGCCGGGAGAAGAGGTCGGGGAAGAGCCGCGTCATCATGCGACGGTTGGCCAGCATATAGGAGACGCCGGAGGGGGTCCGCAGGTTGTCTTCGAGGATGTGAAACTCGCCCTCTCCGGTATGGACCACATCGAGCCCGGCAATGTGAACGTAGACTCCGCCGGGCAGATTGATTCCCTGCATTTCGACCCGATATTGGGGATTGCTGAAGATCATCTCGGCAGGGATGCGGCCCGCCTTGAGAATCTCCTGGCCGTGATAGAGATCGTGAAGAAAGGCGTTGAGGGCGAGGACACGCTGGCGAAGTCCCGCCGCCAGGATCTTCCATTCTTTCGCAGGAATGATCCGGGGGATGAGATCAAATGGGATCAATCGCTCGGCACCGGCGGACTCGCCATAAACCGCAAAGGTGATGCCGAGGCGGCGAAAGAGCCGATTCGCTTCCTCCCGCTTTCGCTCCATCTGCGCGGGTGGAACCGTTTGAAGCCAGTCGTTAATGGAGGCGTAATGCGATCGGGTGCCGCCGCTCGAAGCGTACATTTCATCGATGGCACATTGCCGAAGCGCGGTCTGCTCCGACTCGGAGACCGCCGCCGTGTTTCCCATGATCCGAGGAAAGGAAAGCCGTTCCGGTTTCATCACACCCTCCATTAGCCCGTGCGGTGGAGAGGGGCAAATGCAGCGCCGCTCCATCCTCCGATGCCCACCCTGCTTGGTCAAAAAAAGGCGTCCTCTCCCATAAACCCACCTCATTATGGGAGAGGACGCCTTCTGCCCGTCCGAGAATACAACAGCGTATTCGACCCAAGTAAAAAGCAAGAGCCGTACCCTCTTCTTAAGACGGAGCGGCCGACTTCAGAGTCGATTGTTTTATCGAGCAAATGGGGTAACTTTCTGGTAAGGTTGGGTGAATTGAGGCGGCTCTTAGGGAACAGAATTGTTTCTTATCCGACGATTTGAGACGATGGGAATCCGCTCTATGAAGACGATAGAGCCCGATGCATCTAGGCTGAAGCTCATTTCTCTCTTGATTCTTCTTTAGAAGGGGAGTAATGAATAGACTCGTTTTGGATAGCGTTTTTTCTAAGGATGATTGATGAAGCTCGACGCAGCGGCGATTTTAAACGCGATGAGTGAAGGGGTCTTCGCGGTCAATACCGATAAGAAGGTCATCTTCGCCAATCGGGCCCTGGGGGAGATGTTATTTCACCACGACGGCGCGGCGCCCGATCTTCAAGCCGTCCAAGAAATTTTGGGCGAGAGTATTCTGATTCCCAAGCATGTGTCTCTCCTCGATCGTTTGATGTTCAATCGCGAACGTGTTTCCCATTATGAGACGGTTCTCAGAGATCTAAATGGGATACCGATCCCGGTCCATATCCATATCGATCTGCTCTTGGACGAATCGGGGGAGGTCGTCGGCACCGTGGAGATCGTCCGAAATTTAACCCCCCTTTCTTCGGAGCCGGCGGAAAAGCAATCAAGACCCTCCGGCCTTCGCTCGCTGGTGGGAAAGAGCAAGAAGCTGCTGGAAGTGCTCGATCTCGTCGCATCGGCCTCCGGATCGACTGCCACCGTCCTGCTGGAGGGGGAGAGCGGTACGGGGAAAGAGTTGATCGCCCGCGCGATTCATCAGATGGGACCGCGGCGTGAGAAGCCGTTTATCGCGGTCAACTGCGCATCGCTTCCGGATGAGCTTCTCGAAAGCGAGCTCTTCGGACACATGAAGGGGGCTTTCACCACGGCGATCTACGATCGTCCCGGACGGTTTGAATTGGCCGATCATGGAACCCTCTTTCTCGACGAGATCGGCGACATGAGCCCGACGGCCCAGGCGAAAGTCCTCCGGGTGTTGCAAGAGCATGAATTTGAGCGGGTCGGCGGAACGAAGACGATCGCTATCGATGTCCGGATCATCGCGGCAACCAACAAGGATCTTACCGAGGAGGTCCGCGCCGGAAAATTCCGGGAGGATCTTTATTATCGCATCCGTGTCTTCCCTATTCGCGTTCCCCCATTGCGGGAACGAAAAGATGATATCTTTCCGCTCATCAAACACTTCATGGCCAAGTTCAGCCGGGAGACGGGCAAACAGATCACGAACATCTCACCCGAGGCGCTTGAATATCTTCTCTCTTATGATTATCCTGGAAATGTCAGAGAGTTGGAGAATATGATCGAGCATGCCTTCGTGACCTCCCCCGGACCGACCCTGTTGATCGAGCACCTCCCCAAGCCGGTTCCCTCTCTCTCCAAAGAAGCGCTCCCTCCCTCTCGCAAAGAGGGAACGCTCGCCGATCAGGAAAAAGCGCTCATGCTGAAGGCGCTTGAGAGGGCGAGTTGGAATCAGGCCAAGGCCGCAGAGGAGCTGGGCATCAGCCGGTCGACCCTTTGGCGGCGCATCAAGGTGTTTGGCATTAAAGCCCCCCAATAAATCTCATTCTGAAACACCTCCAATGTCATCCTGAAACAGATGAAACACTCTGCCGTCCCATCTAAAATATAAGCTACTGAAAATAATGCTATTTTATGTTCTATGCCGATGGCATCTTCTTTGCTACATAAGCGGGTACAATAACACCTTAGAAGGAGGATGCCATGAACAATGGGTTTTTTGAATTTGGATTGGCGGCCTTGGCCGCGTTTGCGTTCATCAATGTGATCTTTGGGGTGACACTGGAGGCCCCGCCTGTTTTGCGACGGCAGGGAAAGCCTGATTTGAAGGAGTTGGCGGCCGGTATCCCGATTGAAGGGGCCGAACTGGTGACCCCCACGCTCGCAAAAAAGGTCCACGTCGGTTAGTCCCCTCCCCCGGGGACTCTTACCAGGGCCGATCCGGGCAAGAATTCTCCGGATCGGCCCTGGTCCTGACGGGGGAGCATGATTATTTTTAAATCAAAGAGCATTTTTATAAGAAAGGAAAAAATCATTGGTCACCGCATCGACAGCTTCGACCGTTACCGCATCAAAGTCGACTACTCGGCCGCTGAGGGAAGAAGGAAAGTTTCGCGCTGGAACAACAGGGACAACGCTGGGTGAGTTCTCGCCCTTCTCTTGGCTCAGAGGTATGGTTACCAGCAAGGTGGACCTCTGGAGAGTTTCGGACCGTTTGAATGTGAATCCCTCGACGGTTCAAAAAATACTGGCGGGGAATCCGGTTTCGCGAAGCGTGACCAAGAAAATTCATGCCGCCTTTGAACAAGGGGGAGCGCTCGACTCGAAGCGGACCCGCAGAAACGGCCTTGAGCCGAACCATTCGACCGTCGAAAGGCTCACGGAGGTGTATTTTCTTTACGAAAAGGAAAAAAGTCTCAGGACCGTTGGGAAGAAACTCGGGTTGAGCTGCGAGCGCGTGCGTCAGCTCCTGGAAAAAGGATCGGCGATCGGGCTCTTCAAGTATAAGCCGCCGAAGGCCCCCCTTCTTTCACGGGGTAAGATCTTGAGAGATTATCGGAAATTTCTCAAACGGAGCCAGGTGGCGAAGGCGAATCACATTTCCACGAACTATCTTTCAAAGCTGATTGTCCAGTACGGGATTACGAAAGCAGATCTTGAGGCGGTCCGTGCGGAGGGACAGAAGGCCCAATCGATCAAGCAATATGACGCCCTTGTCCGGAAACGAGGGTCCCATCCGGCGACCACGGAGCTGAATCAATTAAAATCGACCCGCTCACTCGCGTTCAAGATCAGAAGATTGTGGGGATCGCTGGAGGCGTTTCGGAAGGAGCGCAATCTTGTCCCGGGTCAGCCGATGAAGGAGCGCCGCGATCGAAAAGTACGGGTCCTCTCCGGGGTCTAAGGGGCTGAACTTTTTATTAAGAATGGATCGATTGGTTTGACGGGATGATTCAAGAAGGATCTCCTCCCGGGAGAGTGCATCGCCCGGGAGGAGATTTTTTATAAAATGTTTTTGCAGAATACCTCGCCCGACCGTGGTTGGGGGGAGGCAGCCCCCGAAGCCTTCGCAAAGCGAAGGTCGGCTTTGCCGAGGGGCGTCGGAAGGGGGGCGAAGCCCCCCTCCGAGTTCACTTTCTCTCTTCGGCCCGTTTTGTTTGGTAGGCCTTGATCAGTTCTTCGGAGATCTGTTTCGGCACCGGGGCATACTTGAGGAATTCCATCGTGAATTCCCCCTTTCCCTGCGTGCCGCTTCGCAGATCGGTGGAAAAACCGAACATCGCGGAGAGGGGAACTTCGGCTTCGATCTGAACGAAGGTGTCGTTGCTTTGCGTTCCGGTGATGATCCCTCGCCGCTGATTGATCAATCCCATCACCCCGCCCTGGAATTCGGTTGGGGCTTCACACCCTAATTTCATAATCGGCTCCAGAATGATCGGCCTGCCCTGCGGGTACGCCTCGCGGAACGCCGCCATGGCGCAGATCTTAAAGGCCATTTCCGAAGAGTCGACCGGATGAGAGGCGCCGTCGTTGATGACCACCCGAACACCGACCACCGGGAATCCGATCAACGTTCCGGTCTTCACCTGCTCACGGAAGCCTTTTTCACAGGCTGGGATGAATTCACGGGGAATGGAACCCCCCTTGATGTCATCGACGAACTCGAACGTCTCGACCGCGTCGGCCGGAAGCGGTTCGATATAGCCCCCGATCTTCGCGAACTGACCGGAGCCGCCGGTCTGTTTTTTATGGGTGTAGACGAAGTCGGCCCGCTGTGAGACCGTCTCCCGATAGGCAACCTGCGGCTGGCCGTTCTGGACCTCGCAGCCGTACTCCCGCTTGATCCGCTCCATGTAGATGTCGAGGTGCAGCTCGCCCATCCCGGAGATGATCGTCTGGGCGCTCTCCTCGTCGCGGTGCACTCGGAAAGTCGGGTCTTCTCGGGTAAAGCGGTTCAGCGCTTTGGAGAAGTTTCCGGCGCCGGCCTTATCCTTCGGCCAAACCGCCAAGGAGATGACCGCATCGGGGACATGCATCGAGGTCATCGTGTATCGAACCGTGCCGTCGGTGAAGGTGTCGCCGGAGGCGCAATCGACCCCGAACATCGCGGCGATGTCGCCTGCCTCGGCGCTTTCGATGTCGTTCATCTCATCGGCATGCATTCGAACCAGGCGGGAGACGCGGATCTTTTTCCCGTTCGTCGAATTATGGATCACGTCTCCTTTGCTGAGCTTCCCCTGGTAGAGGCGGGTGTAGGTCAACTGGCCGTAGCGTCCATCTTCGAGCTTAAAGGCGAGCATCACCAGCGGTTTATCCGGCCGGCTCTCCAAGATGACCTTGGCCTCCTCGTGGTCCTGGTCGTGAGCCACATTGGTGACCTCGGTCGGGTTGGGAAGATAGTAGCCGACGGCATCGAGAAGAAGCTGGACCCCCTTGTTCTTGAAGGCGGAGCCCATCATCACCGGGATGAATTGGAGGGCAATCGTCGACTTTCGAATCGCCTGGCGAAGCTCATCGGTCGAAATCGGTTTGTCTTCCAGAAATTTCTCGGCAATGGCATCGTCGAAATCGGCCATGGCTTCGATG
>JAHFEM010000151.1 GCA_023248505.1 Nitrospirota bacterium | reverse complement strand
TATGATAACTCTGATAGGTGGCCAGAACGCTGACCCCCACCGCCGCCAACAGAAAGAGGATCACCGTCACCTGGACGATGTCCCTTTGGGTTTTCAAATAAAAGAGAGAGAAAGGCCCGGAAGCGGCTTTCTCTTGAGAGAGCTCCGCAACGAGATTTTTCTCCCGCTCAAGCCCTAGAACCAGGACAATCGAAATCGCGATGGCGAAGACAAGGAGGATGGAGACAATCAGACGGACAGGGATATATCCAAAAAGGGTCTGCTCCGGTTTGGGTCGAAACATTGGACTAAAACCGATTTCGGGCCATTAGAATCATTCGACAGGATCGTATCACACCTCGCGCCGTAAAGCGATAGTCGGATGGGAAAGCGCCGTCCGTTCTCTTTCATCCCCCCCAGACCAAAGGGAGTTTTCCCAAAAGCCGCTTCGAGCCCTCGGACTCATTCGACAAGGCGGAATCATCCTCGCAATAAAAAAGTTGGGGTGACGGAATCGCGCATGAGCGCGGTCTGGTGGGACTCCCCGCAACGAACACCCCTTCCGCTGGAAGGATTCCACCCGGATCATCGCATCTTCCCATGATTTTCTGCGGCGCCATCATCAAAAAATGACTCTGACTCGAAAATGTCTGGTAGAGTATTTCATCGACCACCCGGCAAATCTCCCACCGCTCACGAGGTCTATACCTTTATGAAGCGATCTTTGCCCGGAATCAACCGTTCGAGCATTTATCGAAATATCCAGATGCTAAGACGCCTGCAAGTCATCCAGGAGGTGATCCTTTCCGATCGGATCAGACGCTATCAGTTTATCTTCGACCAACCGCGCCCCCGCGAAGGAAGAAATCAGCTCTAAATGCCCCTGAGAGCAGATGGACCTCAATCCTCGCGCCGATTAAGACGGTCCGGCACCTTCCCGCTTTAGCCTAAGAACCGCGTCCGCGAGGCGGCGCATGGTCTGTGCCGTCACGTCGCGAATCGTGATGTTCGCGTCGTCGTCTCCGCTGAAGGCGCACATGGCGATGGTGTAGCAGGGACTCCCGCCTCGGATGATTTTAAGGGCGATGTTCGCCTGGTGGCAATGAACCCCGACAAAAAGACAGACGTCGATCTTGTTGTGCCAGATCGTCAGGTTGGGATGATTCGGGTTGATCTCGACTTCCGGATAGACCCTCGGATACTTCGGGCGATAATCGGGCATCGGAATGATCCTGGCCGGAACGGCATCCGCCAGGTACTTGGTCGCCCGTGCCATCTCCGGAGAGTCCTCGCTCCAATTCCAAAGGACGAGCGGGCCGGGGAAAATGGTCGGCACCTTTGCAGAAAGAAGTTTCCTGGCGGCCGCCTCGATCGCTTCTTCTTCCCGGATCACCTCTCCTTCCACCAACCCTTGACCCTGATCCGGCAAGGTCACCCCCATGCTCGCTGCGGCGGGCGGCAGAAACGCCTCCGGACCCGGAACAACGCGATACTTTGGCTCTATTTTTTCCCCTTTTCGTTTTGATTTTGTCGGGCTCATCTGTTTCCTTTCGTTTGGGTTTTTCTGTTGTTTTCTCGGTCCGATGATTCGAAACTGAAATTACGGCTTGAACAGATTCAACAATTGCCCCCAATCGGCGGCGGAAGAGACTTCTTTTTCCCCCATCGCCTCCTTCCTCTCCCCGGAGATCGGCCGGTCGATCCGATAAAAAATCCCGGTCCGAAGGCGTCCGTCTCCCCGGGTCGCAAGGGCCAATGCCGCCGTCTGATCTCGAACGGGGTGCGATTCAGAGATCTCTTCGATTTTCTGAACGGAGGGTGCCTCCCTGTCTCTTTCTGGATGATAAAGTGGATCGGAAGTCACTATATAAACCGTTGAAAAACCGGTGTGCCGAATCGCCAGCTCAATGATCGCGGCCGCCTCCTCGACCCGGTCGGAATGGACCTGCGCGACAAAGGTCGCCCCGGATAGGAGCAAGAGGGCAATCGGGTTCAACGGAATAATCCCGCTGCCCCATTCTCCCTCCTCCCGTTCCGATCCTTGTGGAAGTTTCCATTGACTGTCCAAGATCACGCAGGTGAGATCGCTGTTTTTCGAAGCGGTCTGAAGGAACGCTCCCCCGCCCTCCATAAAAAAATAGGAGGCCTGCGTGGCGAGGACCACCGTCGCATCGGGCTGGCCGAGCTTGATTCCGGACGCCAAGGAGAGACCCTTTCCCCAGAGCTCCGGCAGGGAGTGGGTCTTCGTCAAAATATCGGTCCAGCTTTCACAATTGAATTCTTTGACCAGATGCAGATTGGATCTCTCCGTCCCGCATTTTTTCAAAGCCAAATAGAAAGGATGAAAGAGACCGCGGCTTCCACAAGCGACACAAGAACGAAGATCCTTGCCAAAGCGCTGCCGGTGAGGGTCTCTCTCGGCTTTACTGGACTGCTCTTTTTCTGATCCCATTTCCGTCTCCGCCTGGCGTGATCGGATATCCTGAACCGCAACCGCATCGGCCGCGCGTCTAGGGCCGCAGGCACCGGTCTCGATTAGAATCGCCGTCATTGAGGAGGTCCTGAATCTCCTGCCTCGCTTGAAGATTATTCGGGTCGATCTGAATGATCCTTTTCCACTCCTGCAGCGCCTCCCGCCGCCGGCCCAAATCCTTGAAGAGGAAACCGAGTTCAAAGTGGAGCTGGACATCTTTCGGATTCAATGCGATGAGACGTCGATATTGCTCAATCCTATCCCGGGAGGTTTCGTTTCGATCCTTTGAATCTATTCGCATGGGAATCCGAAACAGCAACTCTCGTGCCTAAGCAAAATACAGCGGCCTTTCATAAAAACATTTCACCAAGAAACAACAACTTGTAACCGCCGGCCGAAACAGCTCGGCGGCTCCGCGGTGCTTTAAAGACCCCGCATCTGCAATTCTTACCGGTGACAGGAAAAATCAAAGTAAAGCGCTTTCAGGAAGAACATCTCGATGCGGTCAAAAATCTTCGTATGAAGAGAACCGTTGCCGAAGAAATACTTTGAAAAGACCAGGAAGGAAGAACGAAGGCAGTTGTACAGGATGGAGAGGTGGCGTGTGTGGGAGCGTATCCGAGTTGCGTTGCCGCAAAAATCCCATCACGATCGAATTTCTTTCCAAGGTCAACATCCTGAGTTCCTTGAAGAAGAAAGACAGCGGCATCCTCTTTCTGCAACAATTGCAGCGGACGCAGAGGCAAACGCTTTTATGAGGGGGGGGCTCAAGGCTGAGGCATTTCAGCCGATCTCTCAGATTCAGCGCTCTTGAGGAGAATTCGTTTATCTTGTCCCGAAGATAATCCAATTTCTGATCGTCTTCCCTCTCTGCAATAGGCTCCCACTGCAATAATTGCAGAAACGGATGAGAGTCAAAATCCAACAAACAGGTTGAAACTCAATCTCACTGAAATATATAAGAAGTTACGATTATCGATTTGCATTTTCCTCCGGCATGGACCTTGCTCACATCTCAATGGGGTTAGAGCGGCCCTCATTTGAATTGTGCGCCTTATCCCGCAATGTGACGCGCGAGGCATGTTCACGCTTCGCTTCACACACGATCCAGAGAAAATAAAACCATCCCAAAATGGATTAAACGTCGCAGCTGATCCTACTGATGAAATAACCTAAGGACCGTAAGGAGGATGAAGATGTTCACCGCAAAGAAAATAGGCCCGCGCTTATTTTTCCTGGTGTTCCTGATGTCATTGCTTCCGGGAGCTGCTTTCGCGATCGCGGGAACAGAGACAGAGACCCCGGCGCTTTCAACGCCGCCGGGGTCGTCGTCCGAGCCGTCCCGTTATGAGGAAGCCGAGATCCCCGACGGCGGAACCGTCACCGGGAAGGTGATCTTGAAAGGCGACGTCCCCGAGCCGCGCGTTTTTCCGCTCGTCCTCTATCCATTCGGTCCCTTTTGCAAGAAGATTTCCGACGGCCAGGGGAATGTTCGGCTCAAGGAGTTTATCGTCGGAAAAGGAGGAAGGCTCAGCGATGCCGTGGTTGCAGTCCAAAAGGTAACGAAAGGGAAGCCGTTTAAACCGATTCAGGCGAAGTTTGTTGCGCTCGATTGTATGTTTCACCCCGCCGATGTCCCCGATGACGAGCAGTTCTTTATCGATGAGGATGGGAAACTCCACCACGAACATCCCAATGTCGCCGTCCTGGAAAACCACCGGTCGATCTCCATGATCAACAAAGATCCGGTGATCCATAACATCCAGGTCTTTCAAAACGAGAAGGGGAACATCATCCTGAATGTCCCCCTCCCCGTCTCTGCCGATCCGAGGGGAGGAACATTAAACTTCGCCCAGGGAAAGCGGGTCTCTCAGATGATCTGCGGAATGCATGAGTTCATGCAGAGCTGGGGGTTTGTGGTGGACAACCCCTATTACACGAAGACCCAAAAAGATGGACTCTTCTCAATCGACAAGCTGCCTCCGGGGACCTATAAAATCACCGCCTGGCACCCGCACTTCAAGATCATGGAGAAAGAGATCACCGTGCCTGCGAATGGAACGGTTTCATTGAATTTCGAATTCGACGCTGCAGACATCCAACGTCCGATTTATGAGACCCAGCAGGAGAGGCGAATCAGCCCGGCCACCCCCCATAATCATATGCTGGAGGAGACCGACGATCGTATCCTGATCGAATAGAAACTCAGGAGCGGACCTGCGTTCTTTCATTGAAAAACTTTTTTCTAAGAAAAGCCTTTCCCAGTTATACTTATTTCTAGTGTGAACGGATCATCGTATGACGAATAGGAGCACTTATGATTGCTTTTCTTGAGGCCAGGCGTTCCGGCCTGTTTCGCCAAGCGCATCTCGCATCCAACCTTCTTGCCGGCGTGGTGGTCGGAGTGGTCGCTCTGCCGCTGGCCATGGCGTTCGCCATTGCGTCCGGAGCCAAACCGGAGCAAGGAGTTTACACCGCCATTATCGCGGGGCTTTTTATCTCCATCTGCGGCGGCAGCCGTGTACAAATCGGGGGCCCCACCGGGGCCTTTATCGTGATCCTTTCGGGAATTACCGCGAAGTACGGGATCGACGGCCTGCAAATGGCCACTCTCATGGCGGGCATCATCTTGGTCGCATTGGGTCTGGCACGATTGGGGACCATCATCAAATTTATCCCCTACCCGGTGGTGGTCGGTTTTACCGCCGGCATCGCCGTCGTCATCTGGGTCGGACAGTGGAAAGATTTCTTTGGATTGAATCCCGAGGCGGGAAAACATTTCCATCAGAAATTCTGGTATATGCTCCAGGCGCTGCCCCATTTGCATCTCGCGACGACCGGTTTGGCGCTGGTCGGTTTATCGCTGGTGATCTTCAGTTCCAAGATCATTCATCGCATTCCGGGCCCTCTGATCGCCATGCTTGCGGTGACGGGACTTCAAGCCGTCTTCAAATTCGAAGGGGTCGCCACCATCGGCAGCGCCTTCGGCAGCATCCCGCAGGGGGTTCCCGGATTCAACCTGCCGAAGCTCAATTTTTCTCACATGATCGAGCTGCTCGGTCCGGCGGTGACCATCGCCATGTTGGGAGCGATCGAATCGCTGCTCTCGGCGGTGGTGGCGGACGGCATGGCCGGCACCCGGCATGACTCCAATCAGGAGCTCGTTGGACAAGGCCTGGCGAATATCGCGGCCCCTTTGTTCGGCGGCTTCGCGGCGGCCGGCGCCATCGCCCGCACCGCCACCAATATCCGCAACGGCGGCAGCAGCCCCCTCGCCGGCATCACCCATGCCGGGGTGTTGTTGCTGATCCTGCTCCTCTTCGCC
>JAHFEM010000150.1 GCA_023248505.1 Nitrospirota bacterium | reverse complement strand
GGCGGCTCCTCGGAACGGATTTCGATTCTCTTTTTCTTCGTCTCCATGGCGGGAAGGGTCACATAGAGGACCCCTTGCCGGTATCGGGCCTGAATCCGATCTTCCGGGACGGGGGCGGGGAGGGTGATGATCCGTTCGAAGAAACCGTAGGGGCACTCCTGAAAAATTGCATTTTCCGGGTTAAAGCCTTCCGGAGGTTTTCGTTCTCCCCGGATCACCAGATGATGGCCGACCATCGAGAGGGAGACATCTTCCGGTTCGACCTCAGGGAGCTCCGCGCGAACGGTCCACTGGCCGTCTCGTTCATAAAGATCGGCCGACGGCATCCACCGCTCCCATCGCTCCGGGTCGAAGTCGACCGCGAAGGGGTCCGGCCCGAATGTTCTTCTGAAAATATCGTTCAATTCATGCTGCATCGAAAAGATGCGCCGAAGCAGGTGTCCTTGGGAAAATGCGCGCTTCATCGACATGACCTCCTCTCACGACTTTATTTGATTATGACCGTATTGATCCGGGACGGTCAAGGTTCAGCCCCGGCGGCGATGAACGCGCCCGATTGAATCCAATTTCACAAAGGTGCTACGTTGAAAGGAGACGAAGATGAGATGGATCTCTGACTTTCATTTACATTCCAAATACAGCGCCGCAACCAGTCCCCAGATGGAGCCGGCCCAGATAGCCGCGTGGGCGGCGAAGAAAGGCCTCAACCTCCTCGGGACCGGCGACTTCACGCATCCCGTCTATCTGGCCCAGTTGAAGGAGATCATGGCGCCGGCCGAGCCGGGGCTCTTCCGTTTGAAATCTCATCGAAAGGAGACCGAAGGGGAACCGACGATGCGATTTGTTCTGTCGAGCGAGGTCGGCCTCTTCTTCAAACAAAACGAAAAGTGGCGGAAGATACACTTGATTATCGTGGCGCCTTCTTTCGCCGTGGCCGACAAAATCAATGCCGCCTTCCAGCCGCACGGAGAGCTGAAGGAAGACGGCCGCCCCAAGCTCTGGCTCTCCCTCACCGACTGCATCGACACCGCCCGGAGTATCTCGGAAGCGTGCTGGATCATCCCGGCCCATATCTGGTCCCCCTGGTTTTCCCTCTTTGGGGCTTTCTCCGGTTTTGATTCTCTGGAGGAGGCCTTGGGCAAATCCATTTCGGCCATAGATGGGGTGGAGACCGGGCTTTCTTCCGATCCGGCGATGAACCGGCGCGTGTCGGCGCTCGATCAAGTTCCGCTGATTTCCAATTCGGACGCCCACTCCCTTCCGAAGCTGGGACGAGAGGCGACTGTCCTGGAGGCAGCGGCCGATATCGAAGCGATTCGATCTGCGATTCGGAGCCAAGATCCAACCCGATTCTTATACACGATCGAGTTTTATCCGGAAGAGGGGAAGTATCACTACGACGGCCATCGCGGCTGTGGCATCTCCCTTGATCCTCAGGAAACGCGGGAGCGCAACCGGAAATGCCCGGTCTGCGGCAAGCGGCTGACGATCGGCGTTCTGCATCGGGTGGAGGACCTGGCCGATCGGCCGGAGTCCGAGTCCCCTCGGGAAAAAATCCCGGCGCGTTATCTTGTCCCGCTCATCGAGATCATTGCAGAGGCCATGGGAAGGCGGGTGGAAGCCAAGGGGGTGACGGAAACCTACGATCGTCTCATCGCCGCGGGCGAAAATGAGATGCGAATTCTGATCGACCTCCCCCCGGAGACGCTCGCATTCTTCGTTCCGCCCCTGATCCTGGAGGGGATTCTGCGAATGCGATCGGGAAAGGTGACCAAAGTGCCCGGCTACGACGGCCTCTATGGAAAGATTTCGGTTTTGAAATAACGGTTAATGGCGGATATTCAAAAAGAGATAGCTGCCGATTCCCAAAAAGAGGAGATTGGCCCCCCAGGCGGAGAGCCAGGGGGAGAGCGCGTTCACGTGACCGAGCGAAATGGTCACCGAAAAAACAAGCCAGTAAAGCAGCCCCAGAGAGAGGCTGATCGCCGCCCCCCGAGCCACCGCCGCACTCCTTCGGTCCTGAAGGGCAAAAGGAATCCCCACGAGAACCATCATGAGGTTGACAAACGGGAAGGCCTGCTTGCCGAGCAGATCGACATGGTATCGCGTGGCGTCAAATCCATCCCTGGAGAGCTGGTCAATATAGGATTGAAGATGGCGGTAAGTCATCTCCTCGGACTGGGCGGCCGCCTGTTGAAAATCCTCGGGCTTCTTATTGATTGAGATGACTTCCTCATCAAACCGTTTGATCTGGACGGTTCCGTCCGGCTGAAACGTACGATGAAGCCCGTTGGATAAGTACCAGTTTCCGTTCTTGTATGTCAGCCCTTCGGCCTCGACCGTCTCCGGCAAGGAGAAGTCACTTCCCAGATAATAGATATTGACCCCGTACATTTTTCGTTTGTTGGGTTCCACCAATTCGATATTAAACAATGTTCGGCTGTCGAGTCGAAGCCAGATTTTGTTTTGAACCAATTTTCCGTCCGTACTCTTCTTCTCGATCGTGACCTCCTGAATTGTTCTTGCTTTCTTGTAGGTCGATGGGACCAAGGTGCCGTTCAGAAAGAAGAAAACACCGCTTAAAAACAACCCGAAGAGGAGAAGGGGCGTGGTCAGCTTTAAAAGACTGACTCCCGAACTTTTGAATGCAATGATCTCATTGTTCCTCGACAACATGCCCAACGTAAGAAAGGTGGCGATGAGAACCGCCATGGGAGCAATGTCGAAGATAATCCTCGGAAGCTTATAGAGGAAATATTGAATGACCAAGAGAAGATCCGCATCGCGCTCGGAAAACTTTCGGATCTTTTCCAAAAACTCGATCATCAGATAAACGATGGAGAGAAGCGACAGCGTGATCGAAAAGAACTTCAAATATTCTTTTAGAATATATCGTGAAATGATCGACACGTTACGGCCTCTTATTACCGAGTTGGAGAAATCTGGGATAAGACTCCTGCGCCATCCCTCTCAAGAGATAAAGGGTCAGAGGGATCAGTGCGAGGTGGGGCACCCAAACCGCCAGAAAAGGCGTTGCGAGTTGGATCGTGATCAAGTAATCACCCAACGTGCTGAGTAGATAGTAAAGGGTAATGAGCCCGATCCCAAAAGTGAATCCGCCCAAGCGGCCCGTTCTTCCTGAGATGATGCCCAAAGGAACGCCTACAATTCCGAACACGAGAGAAGCGAGCGAGAACGAGAAATTCTTATAAAATTCGGACAAAAGCCGCAAGGTGCGGAGGTCCTTTCCGCCGGACGCTTCAAGTTTCTGTTTAATCTCCTGATAGGTGGGCGTTTCTAAATTGGTGTTTCCCCCCTGAAGGACCGATCCCAAATCCAATTTCAAATCGTAGGTGGAAAAGACGACACGCTGATAGTCCGAGTCATCTTTTCGTTTTGCGTGGAGGCTCCCGTTCAAGAGATGGAATTCGATCGTTCCGGTGTCGGGATCATTTAAGAGGACCCCTTTTTTGGCGATGATGACCTTTGGAGACGATGGATCCCGGGTATCGTAAATGAAAACCCCTTCCATTTCCGTGAAGGTCGGCATCGATTCAACGTAGATGACGATGTTGGAAAACGTTCCCTTGAATTTCCCCTCTTCGATTCCAACGCTGGCCCTTTTTTTCAGAATCCTCATCGCCAAAGAATTGAAGGAGCCACCGCCCCAAGGCTGGGCAATCATTCCCATAAATAATGTCAAGAGTGCCGCACCCACCGAGAAGAAAAGGACGGGACGGAGGAAGCGATAAAATCCGACGCCGGCCGACTTCAGCGCAATAATTTCATTGTCGTATGAGAGCCGATTAAAGGTCATCACAGAGGCCATCAGGGCCGCCATGGGAATGGTCAACAAAAAGAATGAAGGAAGGAGGGTGAGAAAGATTTGTCCGACGCTGAGAAGATCAACCCCTTTATCGATGACCAATTCCATCAATTTCAAGAGTTGATGGATCAGAATTAAAAATGTTAGTATAAAAATGCCGAAAAAGAAAGGAACCAGGAGCTCTTTGAGAATGTAACGGTCAAGTATCCGGATCATCGTGCTGACAATATACATTGGATGCGATTCAATGTAAATATGGTTCGTTTTGATATTGACAGAAGAAGGAGAGTATGCTAAAAACCAGATCCCATTTTGACTGGGAAGATCACACTCGCTCTCGAGATATTTAAACAGGCTCAACTTTGTTGAACGAAAGGGGAAGTTAAAATGAAAAACTGGATGAGGATCGTCGCCGTTTTGATTGTTGCGGCCGGTTTGACGGGCTGCTACGATCGACCGAAACATGAAGAAAAACCACAAACACCTGCTGAAGCACCGAAACCGACCACACCTCCTGAGACGCCTCCGGCAGCGCCGGGCGGGGCACCTGAGACGCCTCCTGCGGCCCCAGGCGGAGCACCCGCAGAGCCGGGCAAATAGAGTTTAAATTTACAGCCGCACAAAAAGCCTGCGGTTTAATCTGGCTATAAACCAGCAGGCTTTTTGTGCGGTTTTCTTGACACATTGGGGGTTCTATGATATCTCCTTAATACGAGTACACCGAGGGGATATCTTTGTCTTCTGATAAGAGTTCTATCATCGAAAAAGCCCAAAAACTCACGGCAAAAGGGCAAATCGATAAGGCCATAGAGGAATGGCAAAAACTCATTGCAGAGACCCCCAACGACGGCAATATTTATAACACGATCGGTGACCTCCACTTAAAGGCAAATCATACCCAAGAAGCCATTTCGGCTTATCTGAAAGCGGCCGATGCTTTCAGAGGGGCCGGATTCGAATTAAAAAGCATCGCGGTTTATAAAAAAATCGTAAAAATCGACCCCTCCCGCA
The DNA here is from genome assembly GCA_023248505.1 of Nitrospirota bacterium. GTDB lineage: Bacteria > Nitrospirota > Nitrospiria > SBBL01 > Manganitrophaceae > Manganitrophus. The sequence continues at coordinate 949 of JAHFEM010000150.1, read as the reverse complement.
TGGATGTCTATGAGAAACTGGCGGATGTCCATGCAGAGCGCGGATTGGTTGCAAATGCCGTTGAAGACTATCTGAGGGTTGCAAAACATTACGCAAAGGAGGGCAATCTCCAATCCTCCGTTGCGGCCTATCGCAAACTCGCCAATCTTGATCCAAAGAACTTCGCCGTTCGCCAAAAACTCGCTGAGATTTGCCAGAAGTGGGGCCTCGCAAAAGAGGCCGTCGAGGAATACGGAAAAGTTCTGTCTATTTTCAAGGATCGTCAGATGACTTCCGAGGCGCAACAAGTCATCGAACAGGTCTTAAAAATAGACCCTACGTTCACCGAAGAGCCGGCATCACCCGAAAGCAAGATCATTCCGGAGGAGCCGGAGGAAAAAGAGTTATCCCGTCCCTCGCAAGAGACGATCGAGAAATCAATACCCCCTCAAACCGAACCAATCGCCATCGAACAGATCAGTCCCCCTCTTTCCGAACCCCTTCCGGAAGCACCCATCCCCTTGTCGGCACGGATGGAAAAATCGTTACAGGAGGGCGACTGGCCGGCCGCCGAAGCGATTAACGAAGCGCTTCACGATCAGCCGGAGGAATCCTTTGCTTTCTTATCGAAGTGGGTCGGTTACTTCATCCAACAAGGCTCCTTCCCCAAGGCGTTCTTGATTCTGCAAAAAACAATCTCTCTTGCGGAATCTGCGAATCTTCAGCTAGAGAGCCGATCATTGATCCAATCTTACCTTGCTGAGAACCCGGAGCAAATTTCGGCCTATCAACTCCTGGGAGAAAACTTTGAGAAGTCGGGCGAGTCAAAAGAGGCCATCCAATGCTATTCAAAGATTATTTCTCTGCTCGATAAACAACGTTCGGAGACAGAAGCGAAGACATACTATGAGGAGATCCGATCCCGTTTGCCGGAGATTTCTGAAGATGAGCAATGGCGCCGACGATTCGA
>JAHFEM010000149.1 GCA_023248505.1 Nitrospirota bacterium | reverse complement strand
ATCATGGGGCCGCCGAACATCGCGGCCCATTGTCCGGCGAGAAGATGGTCGCGGAGATTTTCAATTAAGCCGACGCGGCTTGGAAAAGAGGAAGAGGACATGGCGAGATCTTAACATACCTCTGTTTTCCTCGGCAACGACAAAGAAGACCGGACCGCAATGCATGATTCCGGTTGTGGAGGGAGCAGGCATGGGGATCAACGGCCTCCGCTTGCTTCTTTTTCAAATCCCGGCAGGATCGCTTTGAAGAAGGCGTTCTGGACCAGGCGAACCGCCACCTCCCAACTGTTCGACTGAGGGTTTTGGATCTCTCCGGAGAGATCGGCTTGGGTTGCAACCTCATCGCGCGGTTTGTTCTCCAGGAGTTTTGAAATTCCGCCGACGAGTCCTTCATATAATTTACGAAAAAGTTTTTTATCTTTATCCTGGCGCTTGTCGTAGACCTTGAGTTTTTTGAACAGCGGTTTGACATAGCCCGTGACCTCGTCCTGTTTCACCGATACCTCCATGTAGAAGGAGAAGAGACCTTCCGTTACGTCAAAATCGCCGTAGGCGCGCAAGAGATCGTTCATCGAGCGCAGCTGCGCTTTTTCCATGACGATGGCGAGATCGAGATCGGGGCCTTTGCTCTCCGGACGGAACTGAGCCGAGGCGCCGAGCTTCCCGTTCCCCATCCACTTTCCCTTGAGATCCGCGACGGCGGTTCCTCTCGTCTGGTGATTGCTGAAACCGGTGAGGCGAAATTCGGTATCGGTCACGAAGAGACGGTAGTTCGGATCGGCGGTCTTGTTCACAAATCCGACGTCACTTTCATGAATTTCAAATCGATCGATCTGGAACAGCACCTCCGGCGCATGCGTCGTTTCACTCGCTTCCTTCGCCGTCCGGGCCGTCCCTTTTTCGACCTTTTGGGAGGCCCCGGATTGCGGGTTGCGGATGTAATCGACCCGGGCTTTCCGAATCGAGAGACGCTCCAGCTGCACCACCTTTGTGTGGGGCGAAAATTCGACCTTTCCCGCCAGCGCGCCGGCGCCCCCTCCGACGGCGATATTGTAGCGCCTTAGAATCGGCTCGAAAACATTCAGGTCGATCTGCTCCAGAATGAGACGGCCTTTGATGCCCGGATGCGGTTTCGACATAAAATCGGCACGGCCGTCAGCCTCCACCTTTCCGGAATCGAAAACAGTCGCTTCGAGATGGACCGGGGAGGGGTAGACATTTTTTTCGGATTCGACATTGCGGATATTCTCCGCTTGGAATTGGAGGTGATGTATTTGCACCTGCTTCAGCGGGCTGTTGTCCAGATAGGTGATCTCTCCGTCTATGATTTCGAAATGATTGATCGTGACGGGATAGATCGATTGCACGGCTTCCTGCCATCCCTTCTCCTTCACAGGGGTCTCGTCTCTGGCCTCCTTCTTTGCTTGCTTGAAATTGAGGTAAAGGACGGGGCGCTCGATTCGCCAGTCGCTGACAATATCGGCGGAGAGGATTTTCCGCCACTGAATGCTCGCGCTTAGTTTTTGGATCGTCGCGGCGGGGGGAGTAGGATAGGCCTCTTGCGAAATGACGACCTCCTTCAGATCGAGCGAGAGGCCGAGGGGGTGAAAATCCAACGCGCCGATGCGGACGGTGTACCCCTCCAGGCGCCGATTCACCTGCTTCTCCATGTATCTGCGAAGCGGCTCGTCGATAAAGAAGCCGAAGATAACGAGGAGGAGAGAAAAGAGGGCAACCGATCCGACCAGCCAGATCCGCTTCTTCGACACGTCTTTCTCCTTTACATTCAGTATAAGGGGACGCCGGCCGAAAAAACAACAATGGCCGCTTTCGCGGCCATTGCAGGGGGAGGATCCGAATGGATCGATGTTATAGTTTCTTGATCTCCTCCGATATCTTGCTCAGCGTCCCCTTCGCATCGCCGAAGACCATCAGGGTGTTCGGTTGGATGAACAGCGCGTTGTCGATCCCGGCAAAACCCGGGTTCATGCTGCGCTTCAGGACGATGACTGTCTTCGATTTTTCGACATCGAGGATCGGCATCCCGTAGATCGGGCTGCTCGGGTCGGTTTTGGCCGCCGGGTTGACGACGTCGTTGGCCCCGATCACGAGCGAAACGTCGGTATGTTCGAATTCGGGGTTGATGTCGTCCATGTCGAGGAGCTGGTCGTAAGGAACGTTCGCCTCCGCCAGCAGCACGTTCATGTGACCCGGCATCCGGCCTGCGACCGGATGGATGGCGTATTTGACGGTGGTGCCGTTCTTCTCCATCAGCTCCGCGAGCTCGCGGACCACATGCTGCGCCTGAGCCACCGCCATTCCATAGCCGGGAACGACGATAACCGATTTGGCGTCCTTAAAGATCTTCGCCGCATCGGCCGGTGAGCCGCTTCGAACGGTGGCCTGTTGTTTGACGGCCGCTTCCGGCGTGGGGGCGGCGACCTGGCCGAAGGCGCCGAAGATCACGTTCGCAAACGACCGGTTCATCGCCTTGCACATGATCACCGAGAGCAGGAAGCCGGAGGTCCCGTCGAGCGCGCCGGCGATGATCAGGACATTGTTATGCAGCACGAACCCGGTCGCCGCGCCCGCCAGACCCGCATAGGAGTTGAGAAGCGAGATCACCGTCGGCATGTCGGCCCCCCCGATGGGGAGGATGAAGAGGACCCCCAGAACCAGGGAAATAACGAAGAGGGTGACGAAGAGGACGCTGTTCGCGGGGTTCATGACCAGGTAGATTCCAATGACGGCCGCGATGCCGAACAGAGAGATGTTCATCACGTTCTGCCCTTTGTAGACGATCGGGATGCCGGTGATCAGCTCCTGCAATTTCCCGAAGGCCATCAAGCTCCCTGTAAAGGTCAGGGCGCCGAAGAGAACTTCGAACGCGAGGGCCGCCATGATGTAGGGCGGAATGTTCGGCGCGTAGTGGTAATACTTCGCGACTCCGACGAGGGCGGCGGCCAGCGCGCCGAAGGCGTGGGAGAGCGCGATCCGCTGCGGCATCGCCGTCATCGGCATGAAGAGCGCCATCGGCACCCCGATGGCGGAGCCGAGGAGCATGCCGGCGAGAATCCATTCATAGCTGATGATATCTTTGTGAAGGAGGGTGCCGACCACGGCGAGAAACATTCCGACTTCGGCGTAGAGAATGCCGCGCCGCGCCTTCTCCGGAGAGCTGAGCCCTTTTAACCCGAGGATGAACAGAAACGAGGCGGCGAGATAAACCAAGTCAATAAAGTATTTGGTCATTTACTTGACCTCCTGGCGTTTTCTGAACATTTTCAGCATCCGGTCGGTGATCATGAAACCGCCCACCACGTTGATGCTGGCGGCGGTGACCGCGATGAATCCGAGAATGGTGCTCAAGGTGGTTTCATGCGCTCCCGCGACGACGATCGATCCGACGAGCGAGATCCCGGAGATCGCGTTGGTTCCCGACATCAGCGGCGTGTGCAGCAGGGGCGGCACGCGCGAGATCACCTCGAAGCCGAGGAAGCCCGCGAGCATAAAGACGTAAAGTCCGATTTCTACTTCAGAAGACATTAGGTGGTTCCTCCTTTCATAACGATCTCCTTCACCTTCGGATTAACGATCTCTCCTTTGTGCGTGACGAGAGCGCCCTTGGTGATTTCATCATTGAGATCGAGTTTTAATTCTTTGTTGACGTAGAGATGGAAAAGAAAGTTGTGCATGTTTTTGGAATACATCTGGCTGGCGTGGATCGGGACGGTGCTGGGGAGGTTGGTGGCGCCGATGATGGTCACCCCATGCTCCACCACATCCTGTCCCACTTTGCTCAATTCGCAATTCCCCCCTTGCTCCACCGCCATATCGACGATGACCGATCCCTTCTTCATCTCTTTGACCATGTCGGTCGTGATCAGGACGGGCGCTTTCTTGCCCGGGATCAAGGCGGTGGTGATGACGATATCGGCCCCCTTTACATGTTGATGGATCAACTCTTTTTCCTTTTTATAAAATTCAGGAGAGAGCTCCTTGGCGTAACCTCCCGCATCTTCGGCCTGCTCATGGCCCAGTTCGAGCTCTACAAACTCGGCCCCAAGGCTCTTCACCTGCTCCTTCACCGCCGGGCGGGTGTCGAAGGCTTCGACCGTTGCGCCGAGGCGCTTCGCCGTCGCAATCGCCTGAAGTCCGGCCACACCGGCCCCTAAAATGAGGCATTTCGCCGGGGGCAAGGTTCCGGCCGCCGTGGTCATCATCGGGATCAATTTTCCGAAGGCGCCGGCCGCCAGGAGGACGGCTTTGTAACCGGCGATGCTGCTCATCGAGCTGAGAACGTCCATCCGTTGTGCGCGGGTGATGCGCGGGATCAGGTCGACCGAAAAGGCGCTGATTTTCCGGGCGGCGAGCTTTTGAACGACATCCGGGTAAGACATCGGCTGGAGAAGCGCCACCAGGATCGCCCCTTCCTTCATGAGATCGATCTCCTGTTTTCCCGCTTGCTCGTTAAAGAGCGGCCGTTGCAACTTTAAAACGATGTCGGCCTCGGCATAAACGGACGCGGCATCGGGAGCGATCTTGGCGCCCACTTTTTCGTAGTCGCTGTTCGGGATGAAAGCCGCTTGTCCGGCTTCGGATTCGACCCAGACCTCCAGGCCTCCTTTGACCATTTTATCGACGGTTTCGGGGACGGCGGCCACCCGGCGCTCCCCGGCGAGGATCTCTTTTGGAATGGCTAGCTTCATCTTTGGATTCCTCTATTTGTGAGATTGAGAAGACTGGACAGAGCGCTCAAAATAGCTATTTATAACACAGCCTAAGACCCTTTCGTCAAGTACTTATCTTAAATCTCTCTCTTTGCGAAAGGGGGGCCGAAGGGGGTCGTTGGCGTCGTTCAATGGAAATAGGTGGACGGGAAGCAGCGGCCGATAAAGACCGGGGAGGATCTTTATCGGCGGGGACGTTCGGAAGGATGATAGAGAGGCGGGTCTAGATCCGCAAGAGATTCTTTTGCTTCATGAGATAGTCGAGCCACAAATTCGTCAGCTTTTCCTGGACGGAATTCTGCTTGAGGCGGGCGTTCAGGTTTGGAAAATCGACCTCGTCCATCTTCTGATCCTGATTGAAGCAGGTGAAGACCGGCTCCGTCTGCGCGCCGGTTTTGGGATCGACCTGCCGCTGCAGGCACTGGGCGCAGACCTCCTTCATCATGCACTGCATAGTGGAGTTGATCGAGGCGATCGCCACATGGCTTTCCTTAAAATAAGGTTTTAGAACGCTATGGCGGGCCTGGCTGACCGCCGCCATCATCCGATCGGACCCGATGGCGATGATCCGGTCGGCGCCCCGGAGGGGGACCGCCGTCTCCCCGAGCGCCCCGTTGCCGTAAGCCTGCATCGCCTGAACGATGTTCCCGACGAAGTTCCTGTCTTGAGGGCGGCGAGGTTGAATCGCCGGAGCGATATCGGTGCTCCAGACGATGACATCGGAAGCCATCTCGATGTCGTCGATCTTGAAGACATCGGCCGGTTTTTTGTAGCCGGCGAAGTAGATGACCTTGTTCCCCTTGGCCCGCAGCGCTTTTCCGATGGAGAAGAGAACGGCGTTGCCGAGCCCGCCCCCCGCCAGGACCACGGTCTCCCCCCCCTCGGGAATGTGGGTGGGGCAGCCGGTCGGCCCCATGACCACCACCGGCTCGCCGACCCGCAGGGCGGCGCAGAGGCGGCTGGAGTGGCCGAGTTCCAGGGCGATCAACGAAAGAAGCCCGGCTTCTTTGTCGACCCAGGCGCCGGTCAGCGCAATCCCTTCCATCGCGAGACGGGTCCCTTCAATGATCTCCGATTCGATTTCGTAATTCTGAAGGCGGTA
>JAHFEM010000148.1 GCA_023248505.1 Nitrospirota bacterium | reverse complement strand
TGGCGCAGGTCCAGAACGATCCGCGGGTGGTGGAGGTTTATCTCGGACGGGAGCAGGATGACGAAAGCGAAAAGACGTTCGGCGTGAGGGGCGAAGGGTGAGGCGAAGGAGATGCTGACGGTTGAACGGCTGAACGTCTTCTATGGCGACAGCCAGGTGCTTCGCGAGGTGCATCTTGCCATTCCGGCGGGGAAGGTGGTCTGCCTGATGGGACGCAACGGGGTGGGAAAGACGACCCTGATGAAATCGATCATCGGCCTTCTCGCGCCGAAGGGGGGACGGATTTTTCTGGAGGACGACGAGATCACCCAGGCCCCCCCGTATCTGCGCGCCCGTCGCGGGATCGGCTATGTCCCGCAGGGGAGGGAAATCCTCCCGCACCTCACGGTGGAGGAGAATCTGCTGATCGGTCTGGAAGCCTCCGGCGGAAAATCGATCCCGCCGGAGATATTCGACCTCTTCCCCGTGTTGAAGACGATGCTACGCCGGCGCGGGGGAGACCTCAGCGGAGGGCAGCAGCAACAACTCGCCATCGGCCGTGCGCTTGTGGCCGGTCCCCGGTTGTTGCTCCTGGATGAGCCGACCGAGGGGATTCAGCCGTCGATCATCAAGGAGATCGTCGCGGTGATTCGAAAAATAAAGACCGAGGGAAAGATGGCGATTCTTCTGGTCGAGCAATACCTCTCGCTTGTGCGGGAGATTGCGGATCTGTTCTACGTGATGGAGAAGGGGGCCATCGCGGCGGAAGGGCCGGTGGAGAAATTGACCGATGAGGTGGTCCGAAGATATCTGACGGTGTGATCGTATCGGAATTTTATTCGGAGGCAGTCGGAATGCACCTGACGCCCCGGGAGCAGGAGAAGCTCCTGATCTACATGGCGGCGCAGCTCGCGAAGGAGCGGCGGGCGCGCGGGTTGAAGCTCAATTACCCGGAGGCGGTGGCGCTGATCACCTCGGCGGTGCTGGAGGGGATTCGCGACGGGAAGCGGGTCTCGGCGCTGATGGAGATGGGGAGGAAGATCCTCTCGCGCGACGACGTTATGGAAGGGGTGCCGGAGATGATCCGGGAGATCCAGGTGGAGGGAACCTTCCCCGACGGCACCAAGCTGGTGACGATTCACGATCCGATTCAGTAAACGAGCTTTCAGCTAAACCAAAAGGGTTTTCTTTAGGCTGAGCGCTGACAGCTTCTTCAGGAGTTCCAAATGATCCCGGGAGAATATTTCATCGCCGACGGCGAGATCGAGGCGAACGCCGGCCGGCGGACGATCGAGCTGATCGTCACCCATACCGGCGACCGGCCGGTTCAGATCGGCTCCCACTTTCATTTCTTTGAGGTGAACCGATCTCTCTCCTTTGATCGGGAGGCCGCGTTCGGGATGCGGCTCAATATCCCCTCCGGCAGCGCGGTCCGGTTCGAGCCGGGGGAGAAGAAACGGATCGTCCTGGTGGAGCTTGGCGGGAGCCGGATCGTCCGGGGGCTAAACGGCTTGACCGAAGGGCCGGCCGGGTCGGCCCAGAAGAGCGGCGCGTTGACGCGACTGCGAGAGAAGGGATTTCGGGAGGGAAGCGCATGAGCTTGAAGATCCCGCGGCGGGTCTATGCCGAGATGTTCGGGCCGACGGCCGGAGACCGGGTCCGTCTCGCCGATACCGACCTGATCATCCGTGTCGAACGCGACCTTACGGTCTATGGCGACGAATGCAAGTTCGGCGGGGGGAAGGTCCTCCGGGACGGAATGGGCCAATCGGCCGGGGCGACGTCGGACCAAGGAGCGCTTGATCTCATCATCACCAATGCCTTAATCCTCGATTACTGGGGAATCGTGAAGGCCGATATCGGGATTAAGGGGGGGCGGATCGTCGGGATCGGAAAAGGCGGAAACCCGGAGATTATGGACGGCGTGACCGAAGCGATGGTGGTCGGCGCGGCCACGGAGGTCATCGCCGGGGAGGGGATGATCGTGACCGCCGGCGGGATCGACACCCATATCCACTTCATCTGCCCTCAACAAATTGACGAGGCCCTCTCTTCCGGGATCACGACGATGATCGGGGGCGGAACCGGCCCGGCCACCGGGACCAAGGCGACCACCTGCACGCCGGGGCCCTGGAATTTGGCCAGGATGCTCCAGGCGGCCGACGGCTTTCCGATCAACCTCGGATTTCTCGGTAAAGGAAACGCCTCGGCGGCGGCGCCGCTGGAGGAGCAGGTCCTCGCCGGGGCGATCGGTTTGAAGCTCCATGAAGATTGGGGGAGCACCCCGCGCGCCATCGACACCGCGCTCACGGTCGCCGATCAATACGATGTTCAGGTCGCCATTCATACCGATACCCTGAATGAGGCCGGTTTCGTCGAGGCGACGATCGAGGCGATCGCCGGACGAACGATTCATGCCTATCACACCGAGGGAGCGGGGGGGGGACATGCTCCCGACATCATCCGCCTCTGCGGCGAGCCGAACGTTCTTCCGGCTTCGACCAACCCGACCCGGCCGTTCACGGTGAACACCCTCGACGAGCATCTTGACATGTTGATGGTCTGCCATCATCTGGATCCCTCGCTTCCGGAAGATGTCGCTTTCGCCGACTCTCGGATTCGTCCGGAGACGATCGCGGCGGAGGATATTCTTCATGACCTCGGCGCCTTCTCAATCATGGCCTCCGATTCCCAGGCGATGGGGAGGGTGGGGGAGGTGATCCTCCGGACTTGGCAGACGGCGAGTAAGATGAAGAGCCAACGGGGTCCTTTAGCAGGGGAGATCGAGGGAAGCGATAACCTTCGCGTCCGCCGATATATCGCGAAGATGACGATCAACCCCGCCGTTGCGCACGGGATTGCCGACGAGGTCGGGTCGGTCGAGGCCGGAAAGCTGGCCGATCTCGTCCTCTGGCGGCCGGCCTTCTTCGGCGTCAAACCGGAGCTGGTGATCAAGGGGGGGATGATCCTGCAGGCGGCGATGGGCGATCCGAATGCCTCCATCCCGACCCCGCAGCCGGTTCTCTATCGTCCGATGTTCGGAGCGTTCGGCGGCGCGCCTTATGAAAACAGCATCACCTTTCTCTCTAAAGCGGCTGTTGAAAACGATCTGGGAAGAACGATTGGGCTGCGAAAAAAAACAAAGGCGGTACAGCGGTGTCGGCAAATCGGAAAGCGGGAGATGTGGTTGAACGACGCCCTCCCTCGGATCGAGGTGAACCCGGAAACGTATGAGGTTCGGGCGGATGGCGTCCTCCTTCGCTGCGAGCCGGCGGAGATGCTGCCGATGGCGCAGCGGTATTTCCTGTTTTGAGGGGAACGATGAATCTCTCAGCCGAAGCCCTCCTGGGGCTCCTTCAATGGTGTGACAGTCTCTTCCCGGCGGGAGGCTATGCCCATTCCTTCGGCCTCGAAGAAGGGGTCCGGGATGGAACGGTGCGGGATGGAGAAGGGCTTTTCCGGTCGATTCGCGCTAAGATGGCGCACTCCATTTTTCCGGGGGAGTGTGTCGTGCTCCGGGCGGCTTATGCAGTGGCTCTGCGGCAAAATTTGACGGCGCTCTCCGCCCTGGACGAAGAAGGGATGGCAATGCGGCTTCCAATGGAACTTCGGGAGGGGAGTCGGGCGATGGGGAGGCGATGGATCCAGATGACGGCCGATCTCTACCCCTCCTCCTGGACGAAAGAATGCCTAAAGGCGCTGGAAAAGGGACGATTGAAGGGCGAGCCGGCGGTTGCCTTTGCGCTGGCCGGGGTCGCCGCCGAGCGGCCGCTTCTCCCGACCCTGATCGGATACGTCTATGGGATCGCCTCGGGACAGGTTTCGGCGGGGCTGCGGCTTTTGCCGATGGGGCAAGGAGAGGGGCAGCGGATTCTCACCCGGGTTTGGAAAGAGATTTGCGAGGGGGGCGCGCTGGAAGAGGCTCTTTCAGGAGGGGCTTCAACCCCCGCTTCTTTTCAGCCGGCGCTGGAGATCCGCGCCATGCGACACGAGATGGCCGAGATGAGGCTGTTTCAATCATAGGGTGTGGGGCAAGGCGTACCTGGTGTGAGGATCGGGGACCAGCAGTCTTCTCCTCGCGCCGGCCCCACATGCAAAGAGACTGGGGCAAGGCGTACCTGGTGTGAGGATCGGGGACCAGCAGTCTTCTCCCCGCGCCGGCCCCACATGCAAAGAGACTGGGGCAAGGCGTACCTGGTGTGAAGAGCTGAAATAAACAGGCAACACCTGGAGCGGGCTCCAGATTAAAATTAAAGAGAGATTGGGCGTGGGGCAGGGCGCACCGGGTGAGAAGATCTAAAATCAACAGTGTTCTTCTTGGCGCCGGCCCCACATACAATTAGGAGAAAAAGCGATGGGAGGATTTCATCATGATGAGCCGTTTGATCCGGCGCCGCGCAGACTCCGCTTGCCGGTTCGTATCGGGATCGGCGGCCCGGTGGGTTCCGGGAAGACCGCCTTGGTCGAACGGTTCTGCAAGCGCCTTCGCGATCAGCATCGGCTGGCGGTGGTCACGAATGATATCTACACGCGGGAGGATGCCGAGTTTCTGATCCGGGCCGGGGCTTTGGAAAAAGAGCGGATCGTCGGGGTGGAAACCGGCGGTTGTCCCCACACGGCCATTCGAGAGGACGCCTCCGGAAACCTCCACGCCATCGATCAGCTGGTTCATCGGTTTCCCGATCTCGATCTGATTTTCGTCGAAAGCGGCGGAGATAATCTTGCCGCGACCTTCAGTCCGGAGCTGGTGGATCGGTCGATTTATGTCATCGACGTGGCGGCGGGAGACAAGATCCCACGCAAAGGAGGACCCGGAATTACGCGGTCCGATCTGCTCGTCATCAACAAAATAGATCTGGCCCCGTATGTCGGCGCCGATCTCGGCGTGATGGACCGGGACACGCGACGGATGCGCGGCGACCGTCCCTTTATTTTTACGAATCTTAAAGAAGGAGAAGGTTTGCCGGAGGTCTGTCGGTGGGTCGAAGCGGTCCTCGCAGAGGCACACCCCATTTTCTCCGCGGGAAGAGGATCCGTCTAAAAAGAAAAGAGGGGGTGCCATCCTTGGCACCCCCCCCTTCTTCGCGGGCTGGAGCGTTACTCCATGAGAACCCCTTCCGAGTACTTCACGCCGGTCGTTTCGGGCATGTCACCCATGTTGTGTTCGACAAACACGGGAACCGTGTTCAGGTCGATGGCGTCGGCGACGCTGATGTCGAGCGTGCCTGGATCGGAAACGACATCCAGGAACTGACTGACCTCGAGCGGTTTGATCAGGTAGCTCTTGGCCGAGTCATCGGCATCGGTGACCTCGGTGCCGGCCGGGATGTTGATGATTTTATCGGAGATATCATCCGTCATCACGAAGCCGTTCTTCGAGAGCTCGAAGAAGAGATCCGGCAACCCATGCATCCAGCCGTCATACTGGAGAGCGAGAGACTTTTCCTCTCCCGCATTGTTGGTCAGCGTCACCGGAACGAGACGAATCGGGTCGCTCAGCAGGACGTAGTTGCTGCTCGCGTCGAGCAAGAACTGCTGTGCTCCCCACCCTGTGCCCGGCTGAGCATACTCCCAGTTGAACTGCACCGGCCGAACGCTCGGATCGGTCGGGATGCCCCACTGATCGACGGTGACCGGCGTGCCGTCCGCCTGAAGCGGACTGTCGTCGGTAAAGTCGTTCGGCGTGCCGTTTGTATCGTAGGCTTGCAGACCCCATTCGCCGGTGGTGACCGGCGTCGGCGTCGCGCTCGCATCCACATCCGGGGTATTGGGGTCATCGGTGAGATACAGCAACGTCAGGAAGTTTGCGCCGGCGCTTGTTACGAAGGAGTAGCGCACTTCCTGCCTCCAGGGGGAACGGAGATAAGCG
>JAHFEM010000147.1 GCA_023248505.1 Nitrospirota bacterium | reverse complement strand
CGTTGATCGTCGTTAAACCATAAGGAGATCCATGAGGAGACTCTTCATCATATTGACCGCTCTCACGATGGCCATCGGGTGGGCGCCCGGCGCAGGGGCCCTCGATTGGTATATGGTTTTGAACTTCTCCGTTGCGGATCCTTTCTCCCCCAATGGGGCGCTTCAAAGCAGATTGATCCTGGGTGTCGATCCCGCTGCCGACGATCACTTCAATAACCAGTGGGACACGATCGCCCTCCCCGCCGGGCCCCTCCAGGCGACGTTTCCGCATCCGGAATATCCGAGCAGCGCCGACTACATCGCTGGAAGCGAATGGCTCTGGAGGGATATCCGGAGCAACAGCCAGTCGTCTCACACATGGAACTTGGATGTCTTCTCGGATCGCTTCGGAACCAACACCATCGTTTCCTGGACGTTTAACACCGCCAACAACCTTTGCCAACACCCGAGCATTCGATTGATCGACACGAACCGCAATATCACCACCGAGATCTCTCCCGGGGGCGGCTCTTATGCTTTCCCGAACGGCGTTGACCCGACGCGGCTGGTCGTCGATTTTACGCAAGGGGTCGCCGCGCCGCCTCCCGCGCCGCCGACAAACCTCTGGAGTCCGCGACACGGGAAAGAGAGCATCCTTCTTTCCTGGTCCAGCCTCGGCGATTCGGACATTCTTGGGTACCATCTCTTCCGCCGCGCCGCGGGCCAAACGGCCTACACCCAAATCACGTCGCAGCCGGTGACCACATTAAGCTATATGGACGGAAACCTCTCGCCCGGAGAAACCTACTTTTACAAGGTGACGGCGGTGAATACGGACGGCTGTTCCAGTGGGGATTCCAACGAAGCTTCGGTTAATTTAGATTGACAAAGCAGAAGAACCATGGTTTAAAGGTAGGGAACCTTATGAAACCAACTCTTCTTATTTCAATTCTCTTTTTCCTCGCCGCACCCAGTTTGACGTGGGGGGCGGGGAATCAGGCCAGCAGGACCCTCACCATCAATACCGGTATGGGGGTCAATAACGGCACCAATAAAAATCTCTCCACCAGCGACAATAATGGAACTGCCTGTGCCGGGACGAGTCAGGGGAACTGCGAGAATGGGCCTTTCGCCGACACGAGCGATCCGTTCAATGTCAATGACGACTGCTCCTCCTCCTCCTTCGGCAATTTCTGCTCGTCCCAATTCGATCCAGGACTCCCGGGCGGATTCAATTTGGTCGATAACCGTTTTGGAAGAGGCGCCCCTTGCGGGTCGAATGACCACAGCGGCCCCCCCTTCCCCTATCCTTGCCAGACCAAGGGATCGATCAACCAAATCATCCCGTTTGGAATCGACGATACCAATTCTCCCACTGTCCTTTTGAGCCCCCCCAGCCTCGGCGGGGTAGGCCAGCCGTTTTACCAATTCCGTTCCGATACTTTCGGCACCCTGAGGGTTCACCATATCGAATACGGTTTTGATTTCGACGAAGATAACGAGCAACAGTTCAAGGTCTTCTTTACCGTCGATTCTACGACCGACGCCAATGGACAGATGGTCGGAAACGCCGTCGGCACATTCAAGATGACCCTGAGCGAAAACCATACTTCTAATTGTTCTGTCACCTCGAACAATGTCTCCTCGGATGGACGGTTTGAATCGGGGATGACCGGTGTCATCACCTGCCTCGATCGGGCCGGAAACTTCTGTCAGAGCTCCCAGTTCGATCCAGCATTGTTTAGCCGAACGACATTTACATGTCCTCCTTAAGATTGAGAATGCTGATGCAACGGGTAGATTATATATCGACGCTTCTTTTGGGCTTGGCATTTATTGGAATCCTCCTGCTCTCCCCCGTCCAAAGCCGTGCCGATTGCACGGTGGCGGGAGGGGTCGGCCCGGCAGACAGCGCAACGAAAACAGAATGCACCGGCCTCTTTGCCAATCCGCAGTGCCCCAGCTGTCCCGGTTATAGCCCGGTCCTGATGCTCCGGCACGTCGACCCGGCCCAATGTCCGGTCGGCCCCTGCACCGGCCCTTACTTCAACCGCTCCGGCCCCGGCGCAATCACCGATAACATGTTCGGAATTATTTCCTCAAATGATCCCGGCCCCGATACCGTTTTGGGAACCGGCGACGACATCGCCACCTACAAATGCGGACGGACGATCGGTTCCATCGCAAACAACCTGGGTGGCCTGAACTGCGGCGACATCCGTTTCGACCCGGCCAGCCAAGGGATGTCGATTCCCAGCGGAGGCAATTCGCTTCTCCCCTTCACCAGTTCCTTCCCGACCGAAGGAGATTTCTGCGCCCTCGACGGGACCGACTGCCTTACGGCCGGAGTTCAGAAGACCGATTCACACATGGGTTACCTGGCAGAGAACGTTTTCCACTGGGCCGCCTGCTCCAGCGCCTCCGGTCCGCCGGCCCCTCCGGGATGCACCACGAGCAGCCAGACCGAGCGCCAAGTGGTCAATTACATCGCGGGAGGATCGGGAACCCTCGACTCGCCCGGCTCCGGCGATCAACTCATGGACATCACCAGCAGCTGGCAGACCAACAACTCCAGTCCGACCGCTTTCGATACCCCCAAGGTCGATTGGACTCAATATGTCTATTCTCCCGGCGCCTATTCGTCCCAAGGGGACATGGAACAGAACGATAGCGGAACGCTCCAGTACAGCGGAAACAACTCGGTCTTACCGTCCGTCACCTATGCGGCCGGACCGCTCGGAATCTCCTCCACCAGTCCATAATCCACACCTCCTCTCCCCATTTTGATCGCCGCCAACAGGCGATGCTCACCAGGAAATAATTTATCCCCATTTACTTCCATCTCGACAGAGCTGCAAGAAAAGGGTATGATTCCTTTAAATTCGCCTTCACTCAAACCATCATAAAATGAATCATCCAGAGCAGAAAAGTGGCTTTTCAATGAAGTGGGCATCGTCCCTCAGTGAAGATCGATCCCTCCAAAATGCGCTGGATCAGATTGTCTACGATATTCGCTCTCAAATCGGGAAAGACCCGATTGATCTCGCTTTTCTGTTCACCTCCCCTCATTTTCAGCACGAGAATGAAAACATTCTCAAAGCGATCTATGAATCGCTTCGGTGCAGAATCTTGGTCGGCTGCTCGGGAGGGGGTATTATCGGAGGAGGGAAAGAGGTGGAGCATCGTCCGGCCATTGCGCTGACCGTTGCCCATCTCCCTGGGGTGGAGATCATCCCCTTCCATCTAGACTCCTCGGACCTGCCCGATCTCGATGCAAGTCCCAAAAAGTGGCAAGCCTGTCTTCAAGCCAAACCGGAGCAACGGCCGCATTTCGTCCTCCTCGCCGATCCATTCTCGTTCGATATGGAAAAAGGCTTAATCGGACTCGATTTCGCCTATCCGACCGCAATGAAAGTCGGCGGCTTGGCAAGCGGTGGAAGCGACGCCGGACAAAATGCGCTTTTCCTGAATCGGGAGGTTTACCGTTCCGGCCTCGTCGGCGTTGCGCTGAGTGGAGATATCGAGATCGATACGATCGTCGCGCAGGGCTGTCGGCCGATCGGCGCCCCCCTTCCCATCACGCAATGCAACCGAAATCTCCTCATTACGCTGGATCATAAGCCCCCTGTGGAGGTGCTTCAGGAGATTTATGAGGAGTTGAGCGAGGGGGATCAAAAGATAATGCAACATTCTCTCTTTCTGGGACTCGCGATGACGCCGTTCAAAGAAACTTTAGCGAGGGGAGACTTTCTGGTTCGGAACCTGATCGGCATGGATTCGAAGACCGGAAGTCTTGCGGTGGGAGCCCTCCTTCGCGAAGGACAGATGGTTCAGTTCCATCTACGGGATGCCGAAACCTCGACGGAAGACCTGAAGTGGTACCTGACACAATACCAGATGGAAGGAAAAGCGCGATCCGCGAAAGGAGCCCTTCTCTTTTCTTGCCTGGGTCGCGGCGAGCATTTATACGACAAACCGAACCACGACAGCGATCTATTTCACACCCGGTTCGGTCCCCTTCCATTGGGGGGATTTTTCTGCAATGGTGAAATCGGAGCGGTCGGAGGGACTACTTTTCTTCATGGATATACAAGCTGTTTCGGTATCTTTAAGTCCGCTCCGCCGCAGCCTCCTAGCGGCTAAAAACCGCTCCAAAACCGAACCCGATCCCGATAGATGGCTCCGTTCGGCCGCCAGATCCCGGCGGCCAGAGATGGATATGCTCGCTTTGCAATACGGGGTAGACCATCTCCACCTGCCCGATTCGTTCTGATCGACCTCCCTCCACTAATCCGACAGCTGTCACCCTTCGCCCGCTGCTGAAGACGGAAGGATCCAAAAAGGAGGGGTGAACGAGTAAAAACCGTCCCCTCGACTCATCGACAGGGAGCGGAGCATGATCTCGTCCAAGGGGCTTCTGAAGGATCTCAATCTCCGTTTTATCTTGCAGATTGCGGGTCTCAATAATTTCACCGCCGACTAAGATTCGCTTTCCCTTGTAGGCATCAGGGTTCTTTTTCACCTCTTCAAACGTGATCTCTTTCTCTATCTTGCGCTCCAGATCCTCAGGAATAACTCGCGGACCACAGGCGGAAAAAATCGAAAAAGAAAGCAGAAGAAATACCGCCAATACTCCTGGGCTTGAAAATGCTTTCATCGCCGTCCTTCTTATCACCGTAAATCTCACCCTGGGAATACAAAGAAAATGGAGCCAATTCATTTAGTGTTAAGCGAACCCAAAAGTTCATGTATGGCAGAGAGCAGCGATAAGATTCGATCGATCCCCGGAACGTATTACGTATGATTTTATGAATTGACCTCTTACAAAGGTAGATGGGGCGGAATGAGCCGTTTCGCGGCCTAGGATCGATCCTCGTGACCCAACGTTCTGATGTAGTGTATCACCATCCACGCTTCATCCTCCGTAATATGGCGGGGGATAAAAGAAAACATCCCTGTATCCGGAATACCATACTTAATGCTCCAGAACAGCTCTCCATCGGTCCGCAGCCGCTGGAATTGTATATCCGTGAAATTGCGAGCAGGCGGGCTCAGCATAACCCCGCCCTCCCCATCGCCGTATCCACCGATCCCATGGCAGACATAGCAATTCCCCTTCCCCTCATAAATGGCCTTGCCGTTTGCAATCGCGTCCCCCGAAACGGGAATCGGATTCTTAATGGCCCTCGCATCGGAGGGAGCACGCGGGCGGCTCAAATCAAATGCCGACACCATGGGATCGCTGGAGGTGGTCAAAAAGGCATTGGTCATCACATGAATGAGGGCGGCGAAAATAATGATCATCGATGCCAAAGTGAAAAAAATTCGCATTGGGCTCATCGTTCGTTTTTTCCTTCAGAGAGCTGAAGCGTGACTTCAGCCTGGGTATTCTTTTCGACGATCACGGCAACGGCGCTCGATAACTCCCGGATAAAGAAGCGGCCGAAGAGAAGATTTCCTTTCTCGCCGATCACCGTCTCCTGCCTTCTCGAAAAAAAGCCTTCCTGTCTTCCATTTCCCCGATCCAAAAAACCGAGATAGCGGATCTCCGCCAGCTCGTTCCTCGCCTGCGCAAGCGCCAGCTCTTCAGGGGTCGGCGCCTTCACGACCGGCGGCGGAGGAAGACCGCTCTCCGGCGGGGGAGGAAGGCGATGAGGAAGCGGAGGGGCCGCCGTCGGGGCGGGAAGCGGCTTCGGCGACGGAAGCGGCGCAAAGATATTCTTGACCTCTTCCGGCAACGGAGGAGGCGTTTGATTCAACAGCTCCGTCCGGATCTTGACCGAGGAGTCCCCCCCTTCTTTCTTTGCCGTCTGAACCGCTCCCTTCACATACTTCATCGGAGCCCGCTGGGGACCTTCGATGAAAAGGACACGATAAAAGAAGATGGCTCCCCACAGGACCAAGAGTGAAACTAAGAGTCCCTTCT
>JAHFEM010000146.1 GCA_023248505.1 Nitrospirota bacterium | reverse complement strand
TTTGCGCCGGCCTTCATGGCCGCCACGGCCCGATCTTCCCCGATCGTTCCCGACACGAAAAGAAAGGGAATATCATTCCCGCTCTCCCGCAACAGCGCCAGCGCCTCCGTCCCTCTAAACTGCGGCATCGTATAATCGGAGAAGATAATGTCCCAACCCTGTTTGAGCGCGGTATGCATCGCTTCCCGCGTTTCAACCCGCTCATGGATTGGGTCATAGCCCCCTTTCTTGAGTTCCCGCAACAGCAGTGCGGTATCTTCTTCGGAGTCTTCCACGATGAGCGCACGAATCCGGACAGGTAATGTCATGTTGGGCCTCTTATAAATTTGTTTTTCCGTCTCTGACTTTGAAATCGTCTTTCAATCTCTCCGAGATTTCCCTTTGCGGGTCCTTGGGAAAAACACGGTCGGTCGGAACCGATCAGGTCGCGCGATAACGCGATCCCAGCGTTCGATTCAGGAGAGGAGAACGCCTGCGGATAGATTTTATTACACCATTCTGATGTATACCGCCCGATGTTGAATCTGTCAATTTGGGGCGCTCCATAAAGCCCCTCGCGGGTGAGGCCGTAGAAGCTCGACGTGAAAGGGGAAATCGTCCGCGCGACCGCCGACAATAAAAAGGCCCTGTCTTCGAAGGAAAGCAGGGCCTTTCGGATGGGGAAATTCAAACGTAGATTCTTGAGGCTGCTTTACGGTTCTTACAACAGGTTGAACACGCATCGCGCGTCGCATGGTTCGCTTTGCTCACGATGTGAGCAGAGGCGCTTCGCGCTTGATTCGCATCCTGCACATTCCCATAGCTTGCTGCGGGGTAAGACGAGCGATCCAAATGCGTTTTTTCTCCTTTCGGGTCGAAGATTCTCCGAAGCTTGCTTCGGAGAATCTTCAATGCCATCAGAGGGCCATCAGAGGCGCTTTTTCGGTGGACTTCAGAAATCCGAGAAGGATATCTCGCCGGGCGACGGCCCCCACCAGAATCCCCTGCTCATTGACGACAGGCACCCGAATGAAATGCTTCTTTTGGAGGGTCGCCATGATCTGATCCGCCGGGGTTTCTTCGGTCACCGTCACCGGATCTTTCGTCATGATCTCTTTAACGGTGAGTGTTTCGATCTCTTTGCCGGCGATGATCGCATTCAATAAATCAAACTCGCTGACAATGCCGACGAGCACCTTCCCCTTGGCCACAATCGGCAGACTCCCAAATCCGCCCTTTGTCATGGCGGTGATCAATTCAGTCGCAAGTGCGTTCTCGGGGTAAGAGTAGACATCGGATTCCATAAAATGGCTCGCGGTCATTGTTTTGAAATCCTCCCCGCCCAGCATATATTCGACACGTCTCATTGATTTCTCCTTGCAGATTGATGAGTCATCGCTCAACTGGATCTATATTCAAAGACGACGGAACCCTCGTCGTCGTTCTCACCTTCCATCGGTCAGACGCTTGCTTCAAAAATCCGATCTAAGAACGCTTGAGGCTGGCGCAGTCGATTATAAAGTTAACAGACCCTTTCCAAAGCGATATGGAAGGTTGACAATCGGGATGCTTGCGCTAGACTGAAAAGGTCGTCGAGGATCTGGCCGGGACCGTTCAGAATCCTTGGGGCGGATCGAAGGGGGAATATCTCTATCAGGTCGAAGATGACCGCCGTTTGCGTCGGAATCTTCCAGGGTCAGAAATCGGTCGTCGGGGTGAATGAATGATTTCCCAGCACACAAAAAGTACGCGTGACGCGAACAGAGACGGGCTTACACGAATCTTCCTGATCGGGGCCGGAAAGGGAGGGAGAGCGGTCTTAAGCCGCCTGTTACGATTTAACTGGGTCCAAATCGCAGGGGTTTCCGATCTCAACCCACAAGCGCCCGGCATCCTCCTTGCCCAGGAAGCAGGGCTTCCTTTTTTTATCGGAGATCCCCTTCAGTTTCTCCAAGGTTTGGACGTCAATCTGACGTTCGATCTGACCGGAGATCAGCTGATGCACACACGCCTGCTCAGCCTTCCCTCCCGATCCTTTGATGTGGTGACGGGGCCGGTCTCCTATCTCCTCTGGAGCATGATCCAAGAGCTGGAAGAGCAGGAGATCCAATTGAGAGCGCATCTGGGAGAGCATCGGGTCCTCCTAGAGATCAACCAGATGCTCTCCCGCTCTGAAACATCCGAGCAGATCTTCGAGGCGATCGTGATGGGGGGGATTCGGATGACCGGGATGCCGGCCGGCTCCCTGTCGATTTTCGACAAGCAGAAACAGCAGCTTTTTTTAGTCGCGGCAAAGGGGTTCTCGTCCGAATTTTTCAAACAGGCCATCTATTCCGTTCGCACCGGGGGGCTCACCGAACATATTCTCTCGCGCAACGAACCGGTCCTGATTCCCAACATTGCCGAATACCCCTCTTTCAACAACCCCGTTCTCCTCAAAGAAGGGGTCCGTTCCCTCATCGCCGTTCCCCTCCTCTCCGAGAAGGGACCGATCGGCATCCTCTATAATGATGATTTCAAGCCCCGGACCTTTACCCCTTCCATGCTCGAAGCGCTCCGGCTGTTGGCGACACTTGCGGTCATCGCGATCCAAAAACAGCAGGCGCTGGAGGAGATCAAAAGCCTCTCCATCCGTGATCCGCTGACCGGTCTCTACAATCGGCGGTACTTAAACGAGATTCTCATCGCCGAAATGGACCGGGCCTTCCGCCTGAATCGTCCTCTCTCCATTCTCCTCATCGACGTCGACTACTTTAAATCGGTCAACGACCGCTTCGGACATCTCGTCGGCGATCAAGTTCTCCATGGACTGTCGAAGTTATTCGGCCTCATTATCCGGCCTTATGATACCGTCGCCCGGTATGGAGGGGAAGAGTTCCTCCTTTTGATGTCTGAAACGGATGAACCGGAAGCCGTGGCTGCGGCCGAGCGACTGCGGTCGGCCACCGCTTCCGAGAGGCTGCTGCCGGAGGAAACCCCCTTGACCTGTAGTTTCGGCATCAGCACGATGAGGGGGGACGAAGGCCGCCTTCCCACCCCGGAGGAGTTTATTCAGCGCGCCGATAAAGCGCTCTACGAAGCAAAGCGGGCCGGCCGTAACCGGGTCCATGTTTTCCGGGCCGATTCCGCTTCCTCTCCTTCGGTCAGCGAAAGCGAAAAGACACGCTGAAGCCGTTTTTGACCCATTGGCGTAAAGCGCCCGCTCCATGAATGTCCCACCCCCATACCGATCCAGTAGAGCCCGAACCGAGCTGAGATAGAAATCCGATCAAAACGTGGAGCGGGCCGATTTCTCCCGCTCCACGCCATTCCTCAATTTCGGGTTGCGGATCTCCGCTTTAGTCCACCCGAAAACCGGTGATCTTCAGCACGTCATCCGTCGCATAGCCGTCGACCGGCGGCATGTTCCCATCGTTGCTGTGCTGAATCGAGAGGTACGCCGTCTTCCCATCCGCGCTGAAGATAAAGCCGGTCGGCTCGGCCGAAGTATCTTTCACGGAGAGCATCTTCACGCAGCCGTCGGTCTTGATGTCCCGATCGGCGCCGTCCGGGAGGCAGGCGAAGATATCGCCGTTGTCGTGATCTTCGACGACATAGATGTTGCCTGTGACCGGCTGAAATTCAAGATTGTCGAAGGAGTTGAAATGAAGATCTCCCTCGACAAAACGATTGGCGATCACCGTGGATGAAGCGAGGCTTGGATTCGCGTCGACCGCGCAGACCACCTCGGCGTAATTCGAGAAATCCTCGTTGCCGGTATCGGTCCAGCAGAAGCGGACTGCCAGAGGGTTGGCCGAATCGACGAACGTCGGGTCTTGATGAAGGTCTTCGGGCCGGTAGTAGCCGGTGGCGCCGCTCGCATCGGCATTGGCTCGCGCCGTCGCCGCATTGACTGAGATCCAACGGCCACGGCCGATCTCTCCCCCTTGTCCAAACTGGTTGTTTGCAACAAGCACCTGCAGGGCATACACGCTCCCTGCCGTCAGCGGTGAATCGTTCAGGTTGCCGATCGGGCCTGTGGCGGTGCGCAGGACCGCCGGGACGAATTTAAAAATGGCGCCGCCGTCGCTGCCGGCGATGCTTGTGCCGGGCCGCAGCTCATCCCCCCCGATCACCACCCCGCTCGGCAATACGGCAATCCCTTCCCAAGCGATTCTCGGTAAGGCGGTCCGCTTGGCGATGTGGCCCGGATCGGTGACCAGGCCGGTGGCCCGGTCGAGGAGGGTCTGTTCCGTGGTCGCCAAGGGGTCGAGGATTTCATAGGCTCCCCCGTCGCTCGTCTCTTCGGTGGCCAGGATTGTTCCCCAGGGGGTGGCGCGAATCCCGTCGCAGCTGGTCATCCCGCGGAAGAGGGTCTCCACCGCGCCGGTGGTCAGGTGAATCCGCTGGACGGATGGGTTGAGTTTTCCGCCGCTCAAGGTTTGTCGCCCTCCCTCGATACAGGTGATCAAATGGGTCGGAACGCTCGCAGGGTAAAATGCCATCATGTCGGTGGCGTTGGCGGCGCCGCGGGTCAAGTATTCAACCTCCAAGCCGCCTGCGAGCAGAATCTGATCGGAAGCCGGTTGAGTAGCGGTGCGGTACGGACCGGCTGTGGCCGGAGCCGATTCCTCCAATGGTCTTTTGAAACCAAATAACTTCTTCGATTGATTCTCCAGCATCTGTTCTACTTTGAGACCGAAATCTTTCTCCTCCTCTGCACCGGCTGTGTTGCAGCTGATCGCGCTGAACGTCAGCGCAGGCAATAGCAGCGCGGCCATCCATTTATTGTTTAGAATAAGCATCTGATTTTTCCCCCTTTAGTTTAGTGGTGAGTGTTTGCTTCCGTCATCTGAGACCGTGCAGGATGTTTCCCAAATAAACGGCCCACACGAGTTTAAGATCCTTTCGGGTGTTTCGGAATTCACTCTAGCGGGTCTTTGTTACGATCTGATCAAGGGGATGTAAATGAGATGTAAAGGATGCGCATAAAAAGAGGGGGAGGTTCTGAATGGGGCGATCGGGGTGTGAGAGGGACGAGGCGGTGAAGGGTCTGAAGTCGGCTTCAAGCCGAAGCGCCCGGTCGTCTTTATTTTAAGGGATCAGGCGAGCGTAAAAATCGGAGCGGCTCTGTTTCGACCGCTTCGGCGATTACTTTCAGCCGCGCGGCGGAGGCCGTTTTCCAGGATCAGCCGATTGGAGGTTCGGGCGTTGCGCGATACATGGCGGTATCGGTGTTCTTAAGCAGGCTTTCGCAATTCTCGCCGTCATTCGGGTAGAGCGAGATTCCCATGCTGGTGGTGATAAACAATTCCCGTCTTTCTAGTTTAAAGGGACTTGACAGGGATTCGATTATTTTTTGGGCGACGAGAAGGGCATCTTGCGACTCCTTGAGACTATCCGGCATGATGACAAATTCATCGCCGCCGAGAGGGGCGACGGTGTCTCCCTCGCGGATACAATGCATGAGCCGTTCTGCGACCCGCTTCAGCAAAAGGTCTCCGAAGGCATGTCCCAGCGTATCGTTGATCATCTTGAAATGATCTAGATCAAGGAACAGAACGGCCACGGAGCGTTTATGCCAGGTGGCCCGTGAAATGGCCTGTTCCAGACGATCATAGAAGAGCGTCCGATTGGGAAGCGCGGTGAGGGAATCGAAATTCGCTAAAGGGTTCAGCCGCTCCTCCGCCTGCTTCCGCTCGGTGATGTCCCGAAAGCTCCAGACCCTTCCGACGTTTTCCCCTTCGATCCTCTGAGGCTGTGAACACGCACGCGCGTCGCATGGTTCGCGTTCGCTCACGATGTGAGCAGAGATGCTTCGCATGCCATTGGTAACGGCACATTCTCCGCCCCCTTGGGGCGAGGGTTAGACGCGCGAATGTGCAGATTGCAATGGATGGCGAAGCCTCCGCCCACATCGTTCGCAAAGCGAACCATACAAATAGATTTTTCTCCTTTCGGGTCGA
>JAHFEM010000145.1 GCA_023248505.1 Nitrospirota bacterium | reverse complement strand
ACCTGTCTCTTGCAATTTGCGGTCAGTTTGATCGTTGATTCGCGTTATGAGAAAGGTCTCGGAAAAATTTACTATTGGATGGTTTGGTACCCGATGGCCTATTGGTTACTCAGTGTTTTTACTACGGTTGTCGCCGTGCCGAAGGCCATTTTCAGGAAACATAAAAGGCGCGGCCGATGGGAAAGCCCTGACAGAGGATTGCGACCATGAATACCGATCTGATTATCGACGACCCCGGCTTGCAGAAACTGAGGCATCGCTATGCCTACTCGGCGGTGACGCTTACTTTTTGGGTCATCTGGATCTACTTATGGTTGCCGCTGATCAGTTTCCTGTCATGGGTGGTCGGCCTCAACCTTTTTTATAAGGAGATGATCGTACAGAACGGGTATCAACTCTTTTTTGGATTAGTCGGCTGGTATGTTCTTGTCGTCCTCATCATCGGGAGTATTTTGTTGGGATGGGCGGGATACAACCTTTTCCGTTTTCGAGGAAAGGAACGCCGCAAGAGCTCAGGAAGGGTCGAGAAAACCGATATCGCCCGTCAGTTCGCCGTCGATATCCATCAACTCAATACCTGGCATCAGGTAAAACGATTGACCATCCATCAAAACGAACAGGGCGATATCGACTATGTCGAGGTATAAAACACTGAATCGCATTTCACCGCTCTTTTCCGCTTAATCGGCTGGCTGTTCGGAAATCAATTCCACCCGATTTTCTTGACAACCCCCTGTATGCTTTGCTACCTTTGGTTGCATATTTTTCAATATCATCACCCGGGGGTCCTTTTGAAAGCTGTCTCTCCTCACAAAAAAGCCGTGAAGGCCTCTCTTCGAAAGCCATTGACCTTTCAGGAGCTTTTCTTGTCGCTCCATCAATACTGGGCCGAGCAGGGCTGCCTGATTCATCAGTCGTATGATAACGAAGTCGGCGCCGGGACCTTTCATCCGGCGAGCTTTCTTCGGGCGCTCGGCCCGGAACCGTGGCGCGCCGCCTATGTGCAAGCGTCCCGTCGTCCAACCGACGGACGCTACGGCGAAAACCCCAATCGCCTCCAACATTATTATCAGTATCAGGTCATCCTCAAACCGGCCCCCGAGAATATCCAAGATCTCTATCTAAAGAGCCTTTCTTCGTTCGGCCTCCGGATGGACGAGCACGATATCCGCTTTGTTCAGGACGACTGGGAGTCGCCGACATTGGGGGCGTGGGGACTCGGCTGGGAAGTCCGGCTCGATGGCATGGAGATCACCCAGTTTACCTATTTCCAGGAGATCGGCGGGATTCCGCTCGATCCGGTCTCGGTCGAAATTACCTACGGCCTGGAGCGGGTGGCGATGTATCTTCAGCAGGTCGACAATGTCTATGACCTGGCCTGGAACGACTCCGTTAAATATGGAGAGGTTCATCACGAGGGGGAGGTTCAATTCTCCCGGTTCAACTTCGAAGAGGCGAATATCGATCATCTGAAGCAGGCCTTCCACCGCGCCGAGGAGGAATCCCGCGCGCTGATTGCTAAAGGCCTGGTCCTTCCCGCCTACGATTACTGCATCAAGAGCTCCCATCTGTTTAACCTCCTCGACGCCCGCGGGGCGATCTCGGTCACGGAGCGGACGAGCTACATCGGCCGGGTTCGCGGGCTGGCCCGCCTTTGCGCCGAAGGGTACCTCAAGCAGCGGCAAGAGGCCGGATTTCCACTCCTGAAGGGAAAGAAAAATGCCCTCTAAGGGTCCTTCAAAAAGGCAATCGGGGTCTGGAGACCCCTCCCACAAGAAAGGTTCTGTGGGAGGGACCTCCCGGTCCCGATCCAGATCCCGGAAAGGGACCTCGGAGGAGCTTCTGGTCGAGATCGGTGTCGAGGAGATTCCCTCCAATGTCATGGCTTCCACCCTTCAGCAGCTTAGGGAAGGAGCGGCGGCCCGTTTATCCGCGCTGGCGATTCCCTTCGAGCCGGTTCAAGTGTATGGGACGCCACGGCGGCTGATCCTCACCCTCCCGCAGCTGGCTCCGCAACAAGAGACGCGGGTCGAAGCGGTCTCCGGGCCGGCCAAAAAGGTCGGGTTCGACGCGCAAGGAAATCCCACCCCGGCGGCGATCGGATTCGCAAAATCGCAAGGGGTGGCTGTCTCCGAACTAAAAGTCCGGCAGACCGAAAAGGGGGAGTACCTCTGCATCGAGCGGGAGGTGCGCGGGCAGACGACCGCGGCGCTGCTCAAAAAGACCCTTCCGGAGATCCTCTCCTCGCTCTCCTTCCCGCGATCGATGCGCTGGAATGGAGAAGGGGTTGCCTTCGTCCGTCCGATCCGCTGGATCGTGGCGATCTACGGGGGGAAGGTCATCCCGTTCTCGTATGCGGGGGTCACGGCGGGGGAGACCTCCTATGGCCACCGGATTCTCTCTCCGGGGCCGTTTCGCGTAACCGATTTTGCCTCCTATCAAAAAGAGATCCGGCGCCGCTTTGTTCTGATCGATCCCAAAGAGCGATATGATCTGATCCTCAAGGAGATGGCGCATCTTGCCGCCGAGAAGAAAGGCCGGATCGAGGAAGACGAAACGCTCGTTTGGCAGGCGGCCTTTATGGTAGAATATCCGAAAGCGGTCTGCGGTTCTTTTGATTCTTCCTTCCTAGAGGTTCCCAAAGCGGTGATCATCGCGGCGATGAAAGAGCACCAGGGCTACTTTCCTCTCGAAGCTTCCGACGGCAAGCTCCTTCCCAATTTCATTACCATCGTCAATAACCCGACCCCACGAACCGAAACAATCCGGAAGGGCAACGAGCGGGTCCTTCGTGCGCGTCTTGTCGACGCCGAGTTCTATTTTAACCAAGATCGACGGAGCAAGCTGGCCGATCGGGTGGAAGGGTTGAAAGGGGTCACCTTCCAGGAAAAGCTGGGGACCCTCTACGAGAAGTCCGAGCGAATCATGCCGCTCTCCCAATTCATCGGGCAGGAATGCTCTATCGAACCGCGCGACGAGATCCGCCGCGCCGCTTTCCTCTGCAAGGGAGATCTCCTCACCGGCGTCGTCCGTGAGTTCCCATCGCTTCAAGGAACGATGGGGAAGATCTATGCCGAGATGGAGGGAGAGGATCGCTCCGTCGCCGCGGCGATCGAGGAGCATTATCTTCCCCGGTATTCCGGCGGGGCGCTTCCCCAGTCGCCGATCGGTCAGGTGTTGGCGGTGGCCGATAAGCTCGATACGATTGTCGGCTGCTTCGGCGTCGGCTTGATCCCCAGCGGTTCGGAAGATCCCTACGCTTTGCGGCGGCAGGGGCTCGGCCTCATTCAGATTTTGGTCGCCGACGGCGCGCCGCTTCGCCCCCTTTCCCTTCAGGCGGCCGTTTTGGAGTCGATTCGTTTATATGAGGGACAACGGAAATTCTCCGCCGGACGGGTGGCGGAGGAGGTCACCGGCTTCCTCAAGCAGCGGGTCGCCTCTTATCTCCAAGCCGAGGGGATTCGTTATGATCTGATCGATACGGTCCTCGCGCGGAAGCTCGACCGCCCCCATGTGTTGGTCGATTGCGCGAAGGCGCTGGTCCGCTTCTCGACGCAACCGCTCTTCGGGCCGCTGATGACGAGCTTCAAACGGGCCATCCGGATTATTCCGAAAGGCTTTTCGGGCGAGATCAAGACCCCCCTTCTGAAAGAAAATGTGGAGCAAGAGCTGCACGAGGCGATCACCCGGATCAACGAGGGAATCGGCGATTACTGGCTGCAGGGACGATACGAACAGATTCTGGAGATGCTGGCCACCCTCTATGTGCCGCTGAACCGGTTTTTCGAAGGGGTGATGGTGATGGATCCCGACGAGGAGATCCGAAACAACCGCCTCAGCCTGCTTTCTTGGGTCCGGACCCTTTTCGACGAGTTCGGTGATTTCTCGAAAATTGTGGAAGGAGAGCCATCCCCCAAGTAAGAGAAGAAATGCGGTCTTGGAGACGGGTCGGTCGTTCTGCGGCCCGCCTCGGGCTTTTGATGGCGGCCGGATTCTTGGCGGCCCTGATCGCTTCGAAACGAGCGGACGCGGGTGGAATTCATTCCGATGTCTCGACCATCAGCGGCGAGGTGATCTTCATCGGAATCCCTCCCGGACCGATTGTGATCGAGGCCTATGAGCGGCCCCAATTCGCGCCTCGGCCCATCTCCTCCGCCACGGTCGAGCAGTCGGGCCCCTATCAGGTTCAAGTCCATCCCGGGGCCTACTATCTGAGGGCCTTTGTCGACAGCAATGAGAATGGACATTGGGATTCCGATGAACCGGTCGGCGTTTACTCTACGGATCAGGCGTTGGTCATTGTGCCGCTTGCCTCCAAGATGGGGATCAACATTCTGATTCCACTTCCAAAGAAAGGGATCGACTGAGAGAGAGCAGAAAGACCGCTCCCTCATGAACGGTGATTCGTCAGGGAAGTGATTTGAGATAAAGCTTCATAAAGTCTCCCCCGCTTCAAGCAGGGAGGCGATCGGATGAGAAATTAAATGAGAACGGCGAGTTCAGAAGAGAACGGAGGAAGTTGATGGCAGCGAAGAAAAAGTATGTCTACTACTTTGGCGACGGCCGAGCGGATGGACGGGCGGACATGAAGGATCTTCTCGGGGGAAAGGGGGCGGGCCTGGCGGAGATGACCCGGCTTGGAATACCGGTCCCTTCCGGGTTCACGATTACCACCGAAGCCTGCATTGCATTTTTCGACAACAAAAAGACCTACCCGAAAGGGATGTGGGAAGAAGCGTTGGCGGCCCTGAAGCGGGTTGAGAAATCGATGTCGGCCCGATTCGGCGATCCGAAAAGCCCCCTGTTGGTCTCCGTCCGGTCGGGCGCCAAAGCTTCCATGCCCGGGATGATGGACACGGTGTTGAATCTCGGCCTCAACGATCAGACGGTGATCGGCCTGATCGAGAAGTCGAAGAACGAGCGATTCGGTTATGACGCATACCGCCGGTTCATCTCCATGTTCGGCAGCGTCGTGATGGGGGTGAAGCGCGACAAATTCGAAAAGGCGCTGGAGGAGAAGAAATCGCAGCTGCGCGCCCGGCTCGACACCGACCTTCCCGCCGAGGCGCTCAAAGAGCTGGTCCAGACCTTCAAGAAAATCGTTCTCAACGAGACGGGCCGGAACTTCCCGGAAGATCCGATTGAACAGCTCCGCCTCGGCATCAACGCCGTCTTCAACTCCTGGTTCGGCCAGCGCGCGGCCACCTACCGCCGGCTGAACAACATCCCCGACACCTGGGGAACGGCCGTCAGCGTCGTCGCGATGGTCTTTGGAAACCTCGGCGAGACGTCCGGAACCGGCGTCGCCTTTACCCGCGACCCGTCGACCGGAGAGAAGCTGTTTTTCGGCGAATTTCTCTTCGATGCCCAGGGAGAGGATGTGGTCGCCGGAATCCGAACGCCCCTTCGGATCGACGCCCTGAAGCAAAAACTGCCGAAGGCCTATCGCGATCTTCTGGCGGTCTACAAAAAGCTGGAACTGCACTACAAAGATATGCTCGACATCGAGTTCACCATCCAGGAAGGCAAGCTCTACATGCTCCAGACGCGCGTCGGCAAACGGACCGCGGCGGCGGCCGTCCGGATTGCGGTCGATATGGCCAGGGAGAAGCTGATCACCCAGGAAGCGGCGCTCTTGCGAATCGATCCGGCGCAGCTCGATCAACTGCTTCATCCGATGATCGATCCGAAGGCGAGGGTCCAGATCATCGCCAAGGGGCTTCCCGCCTCTCCGGGCGCGGCGATTGGAAAGGTCGTCTTCACCGCCGAAGAGGCGCAGTGGATGGCGGAGCGTGATGAAAGGGTGATCTTGGTTCGGACCGAAACCTCTCCGGAGGATATCGGCGGAATGCACGCGGCGGAAGGAATCGTCACCGCGCGCGGCGGGATGACCTCGCATGCGGCGGTGGTCGCCCGCGGGATGGGGA
>JAHFEM010000144.1 GCA_023248505.1 Nitrospirota bacterium | reverse complement strand
GGAAAAGAAGTGAAAATGGGATGTGATGAGATTCCCGATGATGAGGCCGAAGAGGAGAAACGAAATGGGCGCCAGGATCTTTCGAGCTTGCTTCATGGTGAGAAAACCTCCCGATCAATAGAGTCTGTGTTTAAAAGATATCCGTTTTCTGCGTAGATCATTTTTGTCTCCTCCGGATTCGTAACCAGCGAACGAATGTGAGCGTTGAGGGGGAGGCTCCATCCGGCTTTGCCGGTGGAGGGGGCGACGCAAGCCCCCTTTCCGGCTCAGCCGGATTAGATTGATGAAAATAAATCATTTATCCTGGAGGTGACTTTAAACCAAGAAGGTTAAGGCGGGATTAATTGAAGATTAAAAAACTCTAATCGTCGCGAAGGGGGAAGCGAAGGGTAAAGAGTGTGCCGAGACCGGGCGTGCTGTCGGCCTGGATCGTTCCGCCGTGCGCATGGACGATCCACCGGCAAATAGAGAGTCCGAGGCCGCTCCCTTTCGGATGGATCTCCCGGGCGGAATCGGCGCGATAGAAACGGTCGAAGATTTTGGGAAGATCTTCTTTAGGAATGCCGATTCCCGTGTCGGCGACGACGATGCGCGCGTGACCTTTCTCCCGGGAGAGGGTCACGACAATCCTCCCTTGAGGCGGCGTATAACGAATGGCGTTTTCGACCAGATTGAGAAGAAGCTCCCGGAGCCGATCGCAATCGCCGGTGATCGTCGCCTCTTCGCGGCAGTCGAATCGAAGCGAGAGCTCTTTTTCTTTTGCGAGGAGATCCATCTGCGCGAGGGTTTCCCTGAAAAGCGGGGCCAGCGCCACCGGCTTCTTCTCCAGGCGGGCCTCGCCCAGATCGGCCTTCGAGAGAAGAAAGAGCTCCTCGACAATCCGGGAGATCCGGTCGATCTCCTCCAGCGAGCTGGCCAGCGTCTGCTGATACTCCTCCATGGTCCGGGCCTGGCGCAGCGCCAGCTCGGTCTCTCCCTTGAGGATCGTCAACGGGGTCCGAAGCTCGTGAGAAGCGTCGGCGGAAAACTGCCGGAGGCGCTGAATCGATTCTTCCAATTGCGCGATCATGGCGTTGAATGTCTCGGCCAGCCGAGAGAGCTCGTCTTGCTCCGCATGGACCGGAATCCGGCGGGAGAGATCGCCTGCCGTGATCCGGCGCGCCACCTGAGCCATGGCATCGACCGGCTGGAGCGCCCGATGGGTCAGGATCCATCCCCCGGCCACCGCCACCAGAAGGGTGGCGGGGAAGATCAACAGGAGGATCAGCCGAAGCCGCTGCAGCACCCCTTCGAGATTCCGAAGCGAACCGCCGACCTGGAGGATGTTGACCAGCCGTCCATCTTGAATCACGGGGTAAGTGACCCATCGAATCTTCCCTCGATCGGAGTCGATGAACGTTTCATAAGTATATTTTCCCTGTAGGGCGTTGTTCAGGGCCGACTCTGTCAACGGGTAAGGACGTTTGGAGAGATTCCGCGATCGGGCGCCGAAGCGGCCGCGGGGGTCGAAGAGCTGAAAGAAATTGCTCGAAAGGTCGGGATTGTCGAACTGCTGAAGAAGGGCCTCGATGTCGAGTTCCGGGAGCGGAGGGCTGCGATCGGCGGAAGCCCGCGCCAGGGCTTCCGCGGTGGAGCGAAGCGAGAGGTCGAAATCCGAATGGAGATTTTTCGAGAGGTAGACGTACAGAAGGATACCGACGAAAAGAAAGACCCCTCCCAGAATGGTGCCGTACCAGAGGGCGAGCCGCCCCCGGATCGAAGCGGGCCAAGCCCACCGCTGGAGATCAGGTTTTGAGGACATAACCGACTCCGCGGATGGTTTGGATTAAAGGGCGTTTGAAGCCGCGATCCACTTTGTTCCGAAGGTAATTGACGTAGACATCGATGACATTGGTGAAGGTGTCGAAGTGGATGTCCCAGACATGCTCCGAGATCATCGATCGGGTGAGGACCCGATTCGGATTTCGCATGAAGTATTCGAGAAGGGCATATTCTTTGGTCGTCAATTCAATCTTCTGTCCCGCGCGGCGAACCTCGTGGGAAACCGGATCGAGGATGAGGTCGTCCGCCTGGAGCAGCGGCGCCGTCGCGCCGCCCCGGCGCAGCAGCGCCCGGAGACGGGCGAGGAGCTCCGCAATCGCAAACGGCTTTACCAGGTAATCATCGGCGCCGAGGTCGAGCCCCTTCACCCGATCGTCGATCGCCGTCCGGGCCGTGAGGATGAGAACCGGGGTCTTGCGCCCCTTTTGTCTTAGCCATTGGAGGACCTCCAATCCCCCTTTTTTCGGGAGGGTCAAGTCGAGGATGATCAGATCGTACGGGATCACCTCCGCCTGGTCGATGGCCGACTCTCCATCGCCGACCACATCGACGGCGTAGCTTTCCTCTTCAAGCGCCCGTCGGACGAACCGGGCGACCTTCTCCTCATCCTCCACGACCAAAAAACGCATGGGGCGATTATAACACAGCGGGTCTGGAAGGAAAATGAGGCGGCTAATCGATCATTTTGCTGAGGCCGGTCCAGGTGCCGAACCATTTGTTGCCTTGCGCATCGAAGGCGATCGCGAAGACGTTGTTGTCTTGAAGGCCGTCGGCGGTGGTGTAGGTCTTCCAGCCTTTTCCGTCGAAACGGGAGACGCCGTGATCGGTTCCCGCCCAGAGGGTTCCTTTGGAGTCGATTTCAAGGGCATGCACATAATTCCCGCCGATCGTTCCGCTGCCGGCGGTGTAGGTCGTCCATCGCTTTCCGTCGAAGCGGGAGAGCCCCGCGCCCCACGTCCCGACCCAGATGTTGTTCTCCCGGTCAACGGCGATGTCGAGAACAAAATTGGGGTTCGCAGTTTGGTTTTCCTTGCTTCCTTGGCCGTGGTGTCCGCTCTCGTCATAGGAAGAGGTTGCGCCGGGCGAGGGACCGCCGATCTCGGCGCCCAGTCCGTCGCGGTGGGTATAGCCGGTCCAGTTCTTTCCGTCGAAGCGATTCACCCCTCCTTCGGTCCCGAACCAGAAATTTCCGTCGCGATCTTTCGCGATGGCATAGACCCACTTGTCGAGGAGGCCGTCTTCTTGGGTATATGTTTTAAAGCGCTTTCCGTCGAAGCGGCTGACCCCTTTCCAGGTGGCGACCCAAACGGTGCCGTCCGGATCAAAGAAAATATCATAGACCCAGAGATCGCCCAACCCGTTGCCGGCGGGATAGACCGTCCAGGCATCCTCATAGGTAATCCGGCCGCCGCCGTAAGGGGTGTAGGTGATCCACTCTCGGCCGTCGAATCGGGAGAGCCCGCCGCCGTAGGTGCCGACCCATTTGCGTCCTTGCGGGTCGACCCCAACTTTGTAGATCCCTTTGGCGAGAAGACCTTGTGTCGATCGGATGGTGAAGGTCTCGTGGCGATCGGGGGTGCGCGTGTCGTACCGGATCAGACCGCTTGCTAATCCGAGCCAGAGATCCTCTCCGTCAAAAGCGAGACTCTTGACGTTGGCTCCCGTTTCGAAGTTAATGAAGCGGGGAGGCGCCGCCGGCGGGGGGGGCGTAATCGGTGCGGGTTGGGTGCATCCGAGAAGACAAGAGAAAATAACGAGAAAAAAAAGTGAGGGTCTCAACCCGTTCTGAACTCCGTTTTTGTTGACAAACCAAAAAGTTGGTAGTATTCTACAAAAATATTGCCCGAATGATCAAGCAAGATAAGCGGGTTGACAAATATCCACAGGCTCATGATCAGAGATGCGCTGTGGCGTGAATGTCGGGCGGATAGCTCAGTTGGTAGAGCGTCGGCCTTACAAGCCGAAGGTCACAGGTTCGATCCCTGTTCCGCCTACCACATTGGGAGAGGACCAGGGATGGGCGGAACCGAGAAGCAATCACGCCGTCGGTTCTGATGTTCGGCCCGATGCCGATGCAATGAAGAATTGAAGTTAGGTCCTGGGGGGCCGTAGTTCAGCTGGTTAGAACGCCGGCCTGTCACGCCGGAAGTCGCGAGTTCGATCCTCGTCGGCCCCGCCACCTTGCCTCGTTGCAAAAAGAGGCAGACCTTCCCCAAACGATCCAATATGCAAGCGCGCCGTATTTTACGCCGGTTGCTCTGAGATTCGACGCGCGGATACAAATCGATTCGTTTATCTTTCCGCCCATCCCGAAGGTGGGCGCGCTTATCGAAGGGAGATCCAACTGTTTTGCCTTTGAGCGCAGGTTCACATGTTTCCATCTTTGAGCTGATTCTTTCCGCAGGTATTG
The DNA here is from genome assembly GCA_023248505.1 of Nitrospirota bacterium. GTDB lineage: Bacteria > Nitrospirota > Nitrospiria > SBBL01 > Manganitrophaceae > Manganitrophus. The sequence continues at coordinate 1,709 of JAHFEM010000144.1, read as the reverse complement.
TCGCAAAGAGTGTCCTGACCGTTCTTCTTCTCGCTTCGATCACTACCTGGGCGATCATTTTGTACAAGTGGATTACCCTGCGGAAGGCCGAGACCGAGAACAAGCGGTTTCTGGTCCTCTTCTCGAAGATCGATGATTTGATGGAAATTCAGCAGAAGGCCCTCCAGCGGAATGAGGGCCCCATGGTGATGGTCTATCAGGCGGCGATCGATAAGATGCGTCCCTATCTTGAGAAGAGCGGAGAGGATGCGCTTCCCTCGATGGATGGGAATCGGCCAATGCTCTTGGCCAGCCTCCAGCGCACCCTCCAGAGCGGCGTCCAAGACGAGATGGCCCATCAGGAACGCTACCTTCATTTTCTCGCAACCGTTGGGAACACCGCCCCCTTTGTCGGATTGTTTGGAACCGTCTGGGGCATCATCGACTCTTTCCAGGAGATCGGCCGACAGGGAAACGCCAACATCGCTTCGGTCGCCCCGGGGGTCTCCGAGGCGCTGATCGCCACGGCGGCCGGTCTTTTTGTGGCGATTCCGGCGGTGGTGGCCTATAATATCTTCGTGAACAAAATCCGAAAAATGGAAGTCCAGTTGGAAGTCTTCGCGGCGGAACTCACCTCCTTGGTGGAGGAAAAACTGTTTCATCTGCAGAGCAGCCGGAAGGTGAGGTAGTCCCTTCTTGCATCCGATCGCGAATCGTGGCGGAGAGGATTTCTTCAAGAGGGGAAACGGCGTGTCGAAAACGGGCGCGCCGTTCCAGGTGGCCTTCAAGAGTTTTAGATAGAGAGTGCCCCGATAGGGAATAAATCATGATGTCCTCGACAGATCGCCATCGAAAACTGATGGCCGAAATCAATGTCATTCCCCTGGTCGATGTGGTCCTTGTCTTGCTCATTATTTTTATGGTGACCGCCCCGCTTCTTTACCGGGGGATGGATATCAAGCTGCCGCAGGCGGCGACCAACACCATCCGGCCGGAAGAGCGAAAGGTCCTGACGATTGAAAAAAACCAAGCGATCTATTTAGATAAGGAAGAGGTCGGATTGGCCCGTTTAGAGGGAAGGCTCCAGGGATTGAAGGGGAGTTCTCCGGATGTGTCGATCTACCTTCGTGCCGATCGGGACGTCCCCTACGGTACGGTTGTCCAAGTGATGGATTTGATCAAACGCGCCGGAATCGACAAGCTCGGTATTGTGACGGAACCGCTTCAGAAAGATTCCCCTTCCCGTTAAACTCACGCGAGGCCAACCGCGCGCCTTTACCCCTGATGGCGTCAGAGGGCGTTCGGCGCACTAGGATAGAGAAAAGGCCTTCTCCGCCAGGATTGAGATCACTCGTTAAAGAGGCCGGTGAGGGGTCCGGGGACTGCATCCCCGCCGTTCACGATCGGTTGAAGCCTTAAAATTGACCGTCCTTTTTGAGCGGTTTCACCCCAGCGGGCTGTTCCTCCCGAGGGAAATCGCTCTGATCCTGAGGGTCCAGCAACGTCGGCTGATTTCGCGGGGGAGTGGGTAGATCGATGACAGTCGTCCGTTGGAGTCCGGACTGGGTCTCGGAGAATGGAATCGCCTTCCGCCGTGCGGAGGGTCTTTCCAAGATGGTCGCCTTGTCCTTTATCCTTCATCTGGTGTTCGTCTCGCTTATGTTTTTTGGACGTTCCTACTTGGGGATCTCCCCATCCGCTTACCAGAGCTACCAGGTGACGTTGGTCGC
>JAHFEM010000143.1 GCA_023248505.1 Nitrospirota bacterium | reverse complement strand
CTTTTTAAGGTAGCGTCATCCTGATCCGAGATTTTTGTGATCAGCAGACCGTGTCGGTAATATCCCTCTTGGCTTGTTTGGCTGTCGACCCGAACGACTTTGGCCTCCAGGGGAATCGTCTGCCAGTTCGAGAACGGAAAGAGCGTTTTGGGAAGGTAGAGCTTCAGGTGAAGCAGCGTTCCCATCGCGACGGTCTCTTCAAGCAGGAGCATAAAACCGGCCTCGCCGATGCTCATGGCCCGGGCCCGTTTGACTGACTGAGGTTGATTTTGCAATGCATACTCCACCGGTAGGGTCACCCCTTCGAGACGGGAAGACTGCCTTTTCTCGTTTGGGCTGTTTTCAGTCATGGGGTCTCTCCTCTCTGCGGATCGCCTCGGCCACGCGGGCCACCCGCGCGAGGGGTTGGATATCGTGGACCCGGATCATCCGCGCCCCTTGAAAGATCGCGATCGCGACGGCGGCGGCGGTTCCTTCCATCCTCTCCGAAGGGGGAAGATCCAGAATCCGTCCGATAAAAGATTTGCGCGAGGGGCCGACCATCAACGGGACGCCAAGATCGGTGAAGGAATCAAGATGATGAAGAATTTTCAGATTATGGTTCCCGGTCTTTCCAAATCCGATGCCGGGGTCGACGACGATCCGGCTTCTCGGAATGCGGTGATCGATTGCCGCCTCGACTTGACGGCTTAAAAACCGGCGGATCTCTCCGATTAAGTCGTGATATCGGGGATGGCGCTGCATCGTCTGAGGCGTTCCTTTCGCGTGCATGATGACGAGACCGGCCTGAGCGCGCGCGGCCAGGGACAGCATCTTGGGGTCGCGCGTGAAACCGCTGACGTCGTTGATGATGGAGGCCCCCGCTTCGATCGCCCGCTCCGCCACTTCCGACTTGGTTGTATCGATCGAGATCGGGATGTGAAGCCGCTTTGCCAGTCGCTCAATAATCGGGGCCACACGTCGAATCTCTTCCTCTACCGGAACCGAGGCGGCGCCGGGACGCGTCGACTCTCCGCCGATATCGATCACATCGGCCCCTTCCTCCTCCATCCGAATCGCTTGCTCGACCGCTTGATCCGAATTCAAAAACAACCCGCCGTCCGAAAAGGAATCGGGGGTGACATTCAAGACCGCCATGATCAACGGACTCCGGGTGTAATTCAAGCGATAAGCGCCGCAATGCCAGGTCCCGGTTTTCTTCGGTATGAGATGCGGTCTGAGGGTTCCGGGGGAAGAGGCCGGGTTTCGTGTCGAGCGGCGGTCGTTGAGAAGGGCCTTCTGCGACGGGGGTGAGACTGCGAACCCGCCTCTCCCCTTCGTTTTGGGAGATGAGGCGGGTTCATCGATTGACATGGAATGAGGCCTTGAGTTGTCTGCGCGCCGACCGGGCGGACCCGAGCGGCGCCTTTGTGATGGTAAGGTGCGCGATAAGCTGTTACATCGACATCGCCGGAGAGGGGGAGATCGACGCCTGAACGATCCGATCGATTTCCGGAGCATCCAGCGACTCTTTCTCCAGGAGGGCCTCGGCCAGGGCCTTCAGCGTCTTCATGTTGTTCTTGATCATGGTTTTGGCCCGCTCGTAATTCTCCGTGACCAAGCGCCTGACCTCGTTGTCGATCTCAATAGCGGTGTATTCCGAGTAGTCGCGGTGCTGGTTGATCTCGCGCCCTAAGAAGATCTCCTGCTCCTTTTTCCCGAAGGTCAGCGGCCCCATTTTCTCGCTCATGCCCCACTCGCAAACCATCTTCCGGGCGAGATCGGTCGCCTTCTCGATGTCGTTCCCGGCGCCGGTGGTGCAGTTGTTCAGAACCAGCTCCTCTGCGACCCGGCCCCCCATCATGATGGCGATGGTGTTGTAGAGATATTCCTTATGGTAGTTGTGCCGGTCATCGGTCGGCAGCTGCATGGTGACCCCCAAGGCCCGGCCGCGCGGAATGATGGTGACCTTATGGATCGGATCGGTTCCAGGCAACAACTTGGCGATGAGCGTGTGTCCCGCTTCATGCACCGCCGTAATCCGTTTCTCCTCTTCGGAGATGACCATGCTCCGCCGCTCGACCCCCATCAGAACCTTATCTTTGGCCGCTTCGAAATCGGACATCTCAACCGTCTTTTTCCCTTTTCGAGCCGCCAGAAGGGCCGCTTCATTGACCAGGTTTTCAAGATCGGCGCCGGCGAACCCAGGGGTTCCGCGAGCGATGATCTCCAGAACGACGTCGGGAGAGATCGGGATCTTCTTTGTATGGACTTTTAAGATTTCGATCCGCCCTTTGAGATCGGGACGGCCGACGACGATCTGACGATCGAACCGTCCAGGACGCAGAAGCGCCGGGTCAAGCACATCGGGACGATTGGTGGCGGCGATGAGGATGACCCCTTCCGATGTTTCAAAGCCGTCCATCTCGACCAGGAGCTGGTTGAGGGTCTGCTCCCGCTCATCGTGGCCTCCGCCCAATCCTGCGCCGCGATGGCGCCCAACGGCGTCAATCTCATCAATAAAGATGATACAGGGCGCATGCTTCTTTCCCTGTTCGAAAAGATCGCGAACCCGCGAGGCGCCCACGCCGACGAACATTTCAACGAAATCAGATCCGGAGATCGAGAAGAAGGGAACGCCCGCCTCGCCGGCGATCGCCTTGGCGAGCAGCGTTTTTCCGGTTCCGGGAGGCCCCACGACCAAAACCCCTTTCGGAATCCGACCGCCGAGCTTCTGGAATTTCGGAGGATCTTTCAAGAATTCAATGATCTCTTCCACCTCTCCTTTGGCCTCATCGATACCGGCCACATCCGAGAAGGTGATCTTTTTTCGATCCTCGGCGAGAAGTCGCGCACGGCTTTTCCCGAAGGAGAGGGCTTTGTTCCCGCCGACCTGCATTTGGCGCATAAAAAAGATCCAGAGGCCGACAAAGAGAATAAACGGACCCCACGTCATCAGGAAGGTCATGTACCAAGGGGGTTCTTCCGGGGGCTTGGCGGTGATCCGGACATTTTTCTCTCTGAGATTTTTGACCAGATCGGGGTAGTTCGCGGAATAGGTTTTAAATTTTGTTCCGTCCTTTAAGATCCCTGAAATATAGTTGTCCTTGATGGTCACCTCGGAGACTTCGCCCTTTTCCGTCTTCGCCATGAAATCGGAGAAGATGACCTCATCTTCAATCGGTCGCGAAGAGGTATTGAAGAGATTGTAGAGTAGGATCATAAAGAGCGCTACCACGATCCAGGGGGCTAAGTTCTTGAAACGAGGGTTCATTTAATCCTCCTAAAAAACAAAATATTGCTCCACATTCTAACATAGTTTTTCAGCGGTGACAATCAATACTAAAGCGGCCCCCTTAATTGAGAAAACGCCTCTTTCGATCCGAAAGTCCGGAGGCCGTTTTCGCCTCTTTACTTGGGGAGCAAATCGATCGTTTCAGCCGATCCGAGTCGGTTTGGTTCTCTCAGGGATCTTCCCGGATGTTGTCCAGCACGGCAATATAGGGGAGGTTCCGGTACTTGTTTTCGTAGTCGAGCCCGTACCCGACGACATATTTGTTGGGGATGGTGAAGCCGACATAGTCGATGACCACTTCCGCTTTTCGGCGTTGCGGCTTATCCAGCAGGGTACAGAAGCGCAGCGAATTCGGTTTTCGCGCCATAAATTTCTTCTTGAGGAAGGTCAGGGTCAACCCAGAATCGACGATGTCCTCGACCACGAGGACATCTTTTCCCTTTATCGTGTGAGAAACATCGGAAATGACCTTGACCATTCCACTGCTTTTCTTCTTGTCGCCGTAGCTTGAAACCACCAAGAAATCGACATGGAGGGGAAGGGGGATGGCGCGCGCTAAATCTGCAAAGAAAACGAAGGCGCCCTTTAGAACGCCGACCAATACGAGCTCTTTCTCTTGATAATCTTGGGCGATGCGTAACCCCAGTTCTTGGATGCGTTTTCGCATCTCCTCCTGGGTAATCATCGGCTTTCCAAAGATCCGTCCTTCCATTCAGCGCCCCCCCAGGAACGGCTTCACGCGCGAACGAAAGGCGGATCGATCCAGCGCTTGAGCCTCTATCGTCAGTACCTCTTTTGTTGTTTCTGTTGCCAGGAAGCGATCATCCACCCGCAGACCGACCACCCACAAGACTCCTTCGGAGCAGGTCAGGATCGGGATCGAAGCCCTTTGCGATCTTGGAATTTTGGCGTCAACGAATAGGTCTTGAAGTTTTTTATGTTTGCCCCCCATTCCGGTTGGAACGAGAAAATCCCCCGGCCGCCACCCGCGAAGGGACAAAGAATTAGAAATTCTATCAAAATCGAAAGAAGCGGCGCAAGTGGAAAAAATAAGGGGCTGTTCTCGGTGCCGGCGCAGGGTAAGGGTCAGCCGCAGTCCCCACTGGGGGAGGTCGATCGGGTTCGAGGAGGGTGAGAGGGAAATCTCCGCCGGCAACGTTGGTAAAAGAGTCTCCGCCCGGCCCTCTTTCGAAGCGTTCTTCCGGAGAAGAAGTTTCGTATAGCCTTTCTCGACTTGGAAATGATGGGGAAGGGAGTAAACTTTCCCGGTCGGGCCGGGGAGCGCCTTCGATAAGACCGCTTCTACATGTTTAAAGCCGATTCCTTTCAATCCGGGATGGAGCTGGTCGAGCCCCCATCGAACCATCCGCCGCTGGAGGGCGGGATGGAGCGACCCGAGGCGTTGGAGATCGAACGACACCGTCGCTTCTTTTTTTTCGATGCAGATCTGCGGAATCAACTCCTCCGTGTATCGGGTCAAGAAATCATTCTCCTCCTGCAGTAGTTCGGTCTCTCTGAAGAGGGCCTCCTTCACCTTCGGATTGTATTCCTCAAGGAGAGGGAGAAGCCGATGTCGGATGCGATTTCGGAGGTAGACTTCCTGTCGGTTGGAGGAATCTTCGATGAATGGGATGCGCTCCCGCGATAATTCATCTAAGATTTGTTCCCGCGAAATCATCAGGAGCGGCCGAATGATGATCCCGTCGCGCATCCGAGGAATCGCGCCGAGTCCCTGCGATCCGGCTCCCCGCAGCAGGCGCATTAAGAAGGTTTCCGCTTGGTCGTCGGCCGTATGGCCCAAGGCGATCCATCGGGCGCCGACCGTTCTCGCGACCTCCTTCAGAAAGGCGTAGCGAACCTGTCGGGCGCCTTCTTGCTTTGAGAGGTGTTGTTCCTTGCAAATCTGCGGGACCGGGAGGGAGGAAAGCGTGATCGGAATTTCCCAATCGTCGCAGAGCCGTTTGACGAAATCGGCCTCTTGGCTTGCCTCCGGCCGAAAGCCGTGATTTAAGTGGGCGACGTGAAGCGTGAAGGCGCAACGGGTGGAAAGTTGCCGGAGGAGAGAAAGAAGGCAGACCGAATCGGCCCCGCCCGAAACGGCCGCGACGATCTTATCCCCGGGTTGCAGAGGAAATCGCTGCAGACATTGAGCGAATGTCTTAAGAATGGGTTGGCTCTTGCGGGTTGACTCTTGCAGAATTGAGCGCATCTCCAGGTCAGGTTGGGGTGGCCCCTTTTTCCTTCAAGACCCCCCGGGCCTGTTCGGCATCTTTCTTCATCTGTTCAATGAGTGCCTCGGTCGACTCGAACTTTTGATCGCCGCGGATCCAGTCAATGAAGGTCACCAGCAGCCGCTTGCCGTAGATATCTTCGTTAAAATCGAAGATGTGAACTTCCATCCGGCTCTCGTGCTGGCCGAATGTCGGCCGCGATCCGATATAAACAATCCCATCGAGGGTGACATATCCCTCCGCCTTGAGGGTGGCGACCCGGACCGCATAGACTCCCTCCTTGGGGACCAATTCATTGGGAAGGCGGAAATTGGCGGTCGGGAAGCCGAGTTTCTTCCCCATCCCATCCCCGGCAAGGACCTTTCCCTCCATCGTGTAGTACCGCCCCATCATCCGGGAGGCCAGGTAGATGTTCCCTTCTTTCATCAGCTCTCGGAT
>JAHFEM010000142.1 GCA_023248505.1 Nitrospirota bacterium | reverse complement strand
GTAGGGATTCGGTTTGCGGTGGAGATGACCTGGACGCTGGGACCCGACATCAGCGCGGAGCGGTTGAAGCATTGGGAGGCGACGATCAACCAGATTTTCGTTCCCGGCTTCCCGGGACGGATCATCTGCCAATACAGCCGCAGCCGCCTCTCCCCGGCGGTCGTCGAAACCTCCTTGAGCACCCATCCGCTTGCGATTATCGGCCGGCAGGTTTACCCCAATCCTTTCTATGAATCCCCCCTGATTCTGGACGGCTCCTCGGAAGCGGGCAAACTCGACTGGATCATCTCTCAGCTTGAGAAGGAGCATCGCCGCGTCGCGCGGAAGGACCTGGAAGGCGGCAGGAAACTGCAGCAAATCCATCAGCTGAATGATCAGGTCAATCGCGCAGAAGCCATCGAGGAGATTTATAAAGCCTCGCTCGACATGATCTTACAGTCGGTGAAGGCCGATCGCGCCGCCATTCTGTTGTTTGATGACGATCAGGTCATGCGTTTTAAAGCCTGGCAGGGACTTTCGCAAGAATACCGCCAGGCGGTGGAGGGGCATTCTCCCTGGCGCCCCGACACCCCCGATCCGCAGCCGGTCTGTATTCCCAATATCGACCACGCCCCGCTGGAAGAGCGCCTGCGCGAGGTCGTTCGCCATGAAGGGATCCAGGCGCTGGCATTCTTCCCCTTGGTTGATCATCGGCGTCTGTTGGGGAAATTTATGGTCTATTACAACACCCCGCATCCCTTTCTCGAAGAAGAGGTGCAGCTCGCGCAGACGATCGCCGGCCATGTCGCCTTTTCCATTCAGAGCAAATGGCGTGAGGAGGAGTTGCGCCAAAGCCAAGCACGGCTGAACATCGCCTTAGGCGCAGGACGAATGGGCGTTTGGGAATGGGACCTTCGGAAGGGAAGGGTCGCTTGGACGCCGAGTCTGGAGGCGATCCACGGGATTCCGCCGGGGACCTTTGGGGGAGGTTTTGAAGATTTTAAGCGCGACATCCATCCGGAAGATCTGGAATCGGTATTGGCCGCGATCAATCAAACGCTGCAGGATCGGAGCAAATACCAGATCGAGTACCGAATCGTCCGCCCGGACAGGGGGTTGGTCTGGCTGGAGGCGAGGGGGGAGCTGTTCTTCGGTGCGAACGGTGAGCCGGAGCGCATGGTCGGCGTCTGCATGGACATCACCGGGCGCAAAGCGCTGGAGGGGAAGCTCCGTCGAAGCGAACGGGACCTGACCGATTTCTTTGAAAATGGCGCCACCGCGCTCCATTGGGTGGGACCGGACGGGACCATCCTGCGGGCCAACCGGGCCGAAATGGAACTGCTCGGATACTCTCCCGAAGAATACATCGGCCGCCACATTGCCGAGTTTCACGCGGACGGGGAGGTGATCGGCGATATTCTTCAACGGCTCTGCAAAGGGGAGATCTTGCAGAGCTACGAGGCTCGCCTCCGGTGTAAAGACGGCTCCATTAAACATGTCCTCATCGATTCGAATGTCTTCTGGGAGGACGGCCAATTCATTCACACGCGGTGCTTTATGCGAGACATCACAGAGCGCAAGCGGATGGAGGATGTGCTGCGTCAGAAAACAATCGAAGCGCAAGAGGCAAGCCGCGTGAAGTCGGAGTTCGTCTCGAACGTTTCCCACGAGCTGAGGACGCCGCTCAATGCGATCCTCGGCTATTCGCATCTCATTTTGGGAGAAATTTACGGTTCGATCAGTGAGGATCAACAATCTGCGCTGAGAGGGGTGGTTCGAAATGCGGACGATCTCCTTCATTTGATCAACAATCTGTTGGATCTCTCGAAAATAGATGGCGGCATGAGCTCCCTAGAGACAGGGCCCGTGGATATTCCCGATCTCTTTGAAGATGTCATGGTCGCGCTCAAGCCGCTGATCGATAAAAAGTCGCTTTATGCTCGGCACGACCCGGTGGCGCTCCCGGCCATTCAATCGGATGCGAATAAGATCAGACAAGTCCTGGTCAACCTTCTCTCCAATTCCATTAAATTTACCTCCCAGGGAGGGATCACGATCGAGATGGAAGATCAGCCCGGTAGAGGCGGGATCGAGATCCGCATTCAAGACACCGGCATCGGCATCAAACCGGAAGATCTTTCTAAAATCTTTGATGCGTTTCATCAGGTGGATGGAACCACGACACGCGAATTTGGAGGAAGCGGGCTGGGCCTGACGATTGTGAAACAACTGGTCGATCTTTTAAAAGGGGACATCCGCGTACAGAGCGAGTTCGGAAAGGGATCGACTTTTATCCTCTCTCTTCCTTACGGAATCAGTTAACTCCCTCTCCAACGGCGGTTGGAGCAGTCCCCTCGTTTGATTTCCGTCCGATTCCGGCTCGGGCTGCAATGGTCCAATCTGATCGCTCACATCCCCGCTCCGGGTGACACGAGAACATTCCGGTCGACCGGCCGATCGCTTGCCCCCTTTTCGCTGTATCCGCTTCGCTAAGGACAACCCAATGAAGAAGATCGCCCTGGTCACCGGCGGAAATCGAGGCATTGGGTTCGAGGTCTGCAGGCAGCTCGCGCAGAAGGGGCAGCAGGTCATCCTGGCCGGTCGCAAGCGCTCGGAAGCAGCGGCGGCGGCGGAGGCGCTTCGCAAAGAGGGCCTGGAGATCACCCCGCATCCGCTCGATGTCACCGATTCGAAAGAAGTGGAGACCATCCTGGCGTTCGTCGAAAAAACGTTCGGCCGTCTCGACGTCCTGGTCAACAACGCCGCCGTCTACCTGGATGAAGGGGTGAGTCTCTTCGAGGTTCCATTGGAGACGGTCCGAGAAACGATGGCGGCCAATTTCTACGGCCCCTTCACCCTCTGCCGCGCCTTCATTCCCCTCATGCGGCGGAACAACTACGGCCGCGTGGTCAATGTCTCCTCCGGCGCCGGTCAACTTAATGACATGGAGGGGGGGACCGCGGCGTACAAGATCTCGAAGGTCTCCCTCAACGCGCTCACCCGAATTGCCGCCGACGAGGTCAGCGGGCACAACATCAAGGTCAATTCGGTCTGCCCAGGCTGGGTCCGTACCCGGATGGGAGGCGCCTCGGCGCCCCGCACGGTCGCGCAGGGGGCGGACGGTATCGTCTGGGCCGCCACCCTTCCCGACGAGGGTCCTACGGGCGGATTTTTCCGAGATCGAGAGCCGATTCCCTGGTAGGCCCCCGCCCCCCTCCCTTTCTGAGTCCTTGTTGCCAAGAAGCGATCCTCGTCAAAGCGCCCTATGCTAGAATAGACTCATCTGCGATGGACCCGTTCTCGAATGATGAAGCACGCCCTCTTAATCGCCTTCTTGATTTTCCTCTCCGGTTGCGCCGCTTCCGTCGGCACGGTCCCGGCGGATTTCTCATTGCAAGGCAAAGAGGAATCGGTCGTCTTCGGACATTTGATCATCGATGGGCGGTCGGACGAGGTCGCCCACTCCCTCAATCCGCTCGACACAATGACGCTCACCTTTTGGAATGCCTCCACCGGAAAGAGGTACGCGGTTGTTTGTGAGCGCGGCGGAAGCGATGCCCGATTCTTCGTCGCCCTCCCCCCCGGGCAATACCGCGTTACAAAATGGTCCGACGGAAGATCCTCATTCAATCTGCGCGGTTCCTTTGAGGTGGAGCGGGGAGCGGGCGTTTACATCGGGACCATTAAATGGGTCCGAAGCGTCTCTACAGGCGTCTTGTCCGGGGCAACCCAAGGAACGCTCGCGATCGAAGACCGCTACGCGGAAGAGGCTCGCCTCTTCAAAGAGCGCTACCCTCGGATTCAGGAACCGATCGTCCGATCGATCATCAACACAGACTATTGAAGTGAATGGCGCTGCCCACCCTCTCCCAACCACCCCTTCTTTCTTATTTTCGCAAATAGATTGACTCGGACAAGGAATTGAATTATACAGATTGAGTATGGACGGAATATCGAAGGACTCAAGACGAGGCGGACGACGTTTTCTTAGACCGCTGGAAGTTTGCGCCGATGGGGAGCCGCCGATGACAAAGCAACGGTATGTCTTTTCAAATACGAGAGAGGAGCGGGAATGGGACCGCCTCTGTACGATTCAGGAAGAATTTGATCCGGGGACTTTTATGCGCCTCACCCGGCTCGGCATCGATCCCGGCGGTTCTTGCCTGGAGGTCGGCCCCGGCGCCGGATCGGTGATGCGATGGATGTGCGAACGGGTCGGCAACAAAGGCCATGTCGTCGCCGTGGATCTTGATCCAAGGTTTGTCTCTTCGGAGGACTCTCCGAATCTGGAGATCCGTCGGGCAGACATCGGTTCGGCGGAATTAGAGCCGGGGCGCTTTGATCTGGTCCATGCCCGGTATGTCTTGCTGCACATTCAGGACTATCCGAAAGCCTTCTCGAACATCGTCTCCGCGCTCAAACCGGGCGGATGGATTCTCATCGAGGAGCCGGACTTCACCGCTCAGAAGCCGGCAAGCGAGGATCGAACCGGCTCCGGAGCGGTCGCCCGGGTCTTCGACAGCATCCTCAAGCTCTACACGTCGATGGGAATTCACCCGGCCCTGGGAAGAAGCCTGCCGGCGATCTTTCAAAAAGAGGGTCTGCTGGAAATCGGCGCCGAGGTCCACCTTCCCCTCTCTCCGGGCGGGTCACGCATGGCGAAGATCATGAAAATGTCGGTGGAATATTTGGCGGAGCGCCTGATCGGGACCGGCATCCCGACAAAAAGCGATATTGACCGCTTCATCACCCTCTCGGACGATCCCTCGTCCTGGATGATGTATTACGCAACCGTCGCGGTCTGGGGCCGGAAGAAAAAATGAAGATTGAAGCTCCCCGCAGCAAGCGATAGGGAAGGGGCCGTTACGAATTGAGTGCGAAGCGCTTTCGCTCACATCGCGAAGCCCTCTTCGACCCGAAAGGAGAAACATCTATTTGTATTCGCGTGTTCAAATCAAAGAGGCTTTACCGGAAGACGCCGATCTGATCGCGTCGATGGTGAAGCGGCTGACCGACGAGATCATCGAGGCCGTCGGCGAGAAGCAGTTCAATATCGATCTGCCGGAGACAAGCGCGCGATGCCGGGAATTCCTGGAGCGGGGAATCTATACGGGGTACAAGGCGGTCGACGCCGACACGGATGCGGCAATCGGATTCATCGCCCTTTGCGAGAGTCATTCCCTCTATGCGGAGGGGGCGTTCGGCGTCATCCAAGAGCTCTATGTTGATCCAGCCCGCCGCTCCCAGGGAGTAGGAAAAAGGCTGGTAGAGGCCGCCCTGGCGCTGGGTCGGAAGCGAGGATGGACGCGGCTCGAAGTCTGCACCCCGCCCCTCCCCGAGTTCATCGGAACCATTCAATTCTATGAGCGCCGGCGCTTCGAAGTCACCGGGGGCCGCAAAATGAAGGTGCTGTTGTAAGGCGCCCCCCCGGTGCGCTTCGGCATCACCGATGAGGGCGACTCGCCCGCTCTCAGCAGGCGAGTGGTCCCCATCGGAAGCAAGGACCTCGACGCTCTTTACCCTCGGGCAGGCGCCTCATGCATCCGCCGATGGTAGACGCCATAGACGCGGCTGTAACCGAGATAGAGGAAGATCGCCGCCAAGACCAGGTGAAGCCAATCGTCTGCGTTGTTCGCCTGCAGAAATCCGAAATAAAGATGGCCGGGAACAAAGAATCCGTAAATGGCAAGCAGTCCGTAAATCACGCCGAAGACCTTGGAGAATTGCTTCGCCGGGGCTTCCCCGCGCGATGCGAAGATCACCGCAAGAATGCCGGAGATCAGGTGAACCCCGTTGTGGACGGGATCAGCCAGGAACAGTCCCAGAATGGGATTCTGGAAGAATCCCCAAATCCCGATAATGATAAAAATAATGCCGAGCGTCATGACGCTCTTCGATACGGTAGACATTCGCGTTCCCTCCCTTTCTGAATGATGCAAACCGTTCCTTCCTTTCGGAGCGGCTGTATTACCTCGTCAATATTATTTT
>JAHFEM010000141.1 GCA_023248505.1 Nitrospirota bacterium | reverse complement strand
GGACCGCCAGGCGCGCCACATTGGCAAGGGTGGTCGGGTAATCGAGCGAGGTGGAGAGGAGGGCGCTGGCCTCGGAGAGAAAGGCGAGCCGCCGCTGCGCCGCCTCCGCTTCGGTCCGCGCGGCCTGTTCGCGGATCAATTCGGCCCGCTCCCGCTCCGCCCGTTTGCGCTCCGTGATATCGCGGATGATCGCAATGCCGCCGACGATCTCCCCCGAGGGATGATGCAGCGGCGAATAGCGACATTCGAAGAAGCCTTGCCGTCCCGTCTCAAGGATCGTATAAGATCGATCCCGTGTGACGATGTTCTTGCCCTGGAGCACATCGTAAAAATGCCGCTCTTCTCCGATTTCTCTCAAGAAAGGGAAGACCTCAAAAGCGCAACGGCCGAGGACGCGCGCTTTCGGAATGCCGGTCATCTGCTCCATGGCGGCGCTCCAAAGCGTGTAGCGGCAGTCGCGGTTAAATGCGAAGATGCCGTCCATGCTGCTGTTGATGAGCCCTTCGGAGAATTCCTTCTCATGGCGGATCAGCTCTTCGGCCCGTTTCCGTTGAATGACGGCGCCGAGCTGGGCGGCCACCGTCGAGACCAGATCGACCAGGCGCCGATCCGCTTCGCGCCGCTCGAAGACAAAAAATTCCACCACGGCGACGACCTCCTCCCCGGCGAGGACCGGAATGCCCATCCCCGCCTTCAGGCCGATCTCGATCGCCTCTGCGGCGCGCGGAAAATCTTTGTCCAGCGTGACGTCTTCAATCCAGGCCGGTTTCTTTGAATCCCAGGCGCGCCCCGGCAGCCCCCCGCCGGGGGGGAAGACAATGCATCGGCTGGCCGCCCGAAACGGCTCAAGCCCTTCGACGCGGCCGTACCAGGCCGGACTGCACTCCAAGAGGGAATGGTCTGCATTCGGAATCCAGGCCTGTCCCAGAATCCAACCGGTCGCATCGCAGAGATGTCGAAGGGCGGTGTGGAGGGCCGACTCCAGGCGGTCGGAGCGGCTGATGGAGAGGGTGATGGTTTGCAGGAGGCGAAGCGCTTCTTCCGCGCGTATGCGCTTTGTGATGTCCTGTATCTGGTAGGCGAAGCAGGCCGGCCGGCCCTGCGGGTCCCGGACCAGCGAAACGCTTAGGAGCGCCCAGAGGACCTCTCCCCCCCTATGAAGATAGCGGCTCTCGATCTGATCGGCGCAGCATTCCCCCGCGAGCATCCGGCGGGCCACGCCCTTGTGGGTTGCGAGATCCTCCGGGTGGGTGAGGGCTTGGAAGCCGGTGGCCAGCAACGCCTCTTCAGAGTACCCGAACATCCGGCAGAAAGCGGGGTTGACCCGGAGGAAATCTCCCTCCGGAGAGACCAACGCCATCCCAACGGCCGAAGCGTGGAAGATCGTCTGAAAGCGCTGCTCCCTCTCCGGAACGGGATTGCATCGACCTCTGCCGGCATCGGACGATCTTCTCGGCGCGACCCGCCGCGTTTCCCTTTGATAAAGAAGGGGGTCGCCGGAATCGGCCGGTTTCTTCTGGCTGTGGTCCAAAGGTCTTCCTCACTGCTGCGCGCTGATGCGGCCGGCTGGATGTCGGGTTTGAGGGTCCGAGTCCATTTTGGATCCCAGGTGGGGGAGAAAAACGGTAAAGCGCGAGCCCTCTCCGAAAGTGCTTTCGACCTCGATCGTCCCCTGAATGAGATTCAGCGCCTTTTTCACGATCGTCAGGCCGAGGCCGGTTCCTTCGGCCGACCGGGTGAGGGAGCCGTCGATTTGCCGGAAGGGGTCGAAGATCGTGGGGAGGTCTTCCTGCTTCATTCCGATTCCGGTGTCTTCGATGGAGAGAAGGATTCCCCTGGGGATCGATTTGTTCTCCGCGGAGATGATGATCGATCCGCGATCGGTAAATTTAATTGCATTGGAGAGCAGGTTCAGGAAGACCTGACGGATCCGCAGCGGATCGCTCCGAAGGGGAGAGAGCGGCTCCGCCAGGCGCCATTGCACCTCGATCGTCTTCTCGTGGAGGAGCGGTTTGACATTCTCGAAGACCTCCCGCAGGAGCTCGTCGAGGTCGAATTCCGCCACCTTCACTTCGATCTTTCCGGCCTCGATCTTCGAGAGATCGAGCAAATTATTGATCAGCGACAAAAGCGACGCGGCGTTCCGCCGAACGCTGCTCAGCGGGTCCTTTTGGGGTTCTCGCAGAGGGCCATAGATTTCATCCTGGAGCAGATGGGTATAGCCGATAATGGCGTTCAGCGGGGTCCTCAACTCGTGCGAGACGTTCGAGAGAAACTCGGTTTTCAATCGGCTTGCCTCCTCCGCTTCCCGCTTCTTCTGGGTGAGCTCCTGGAAGAGCCGCGCGTTTTCGATAAAGGGGGCGAGATGGTTCGCGAAAGGAAGCAGGGAGGCGACCAGGTTTTCTGAAAAGGATCCGGGCCGGTCGCTCTTCAGATTCAGCGTGGCGATCACCACCCCTTTCATCACGACCGGAAGAATGGCGTAAGAGCGGATTCCTTCTTCAAAGAGAAAGCGATCCTCCGTGTAGACGGGGGAGAGGGCGAGATCGGGGCGGATCAACGGACGTTGATGCGCGATGACCCAATCAATGGCCGACGCTTCCTGAGGCCACCGGGCCGTCGCCATCCGATTCGGCTGCTCGATCCGAAGCATCTGCACCTCGTTCAAGGACTCATCCCGGATCCCGATGCTGAGCCGGCTGTAGGGAACATGGTGCTTGAGCCCCTCGGCGATCTGAAAGAAGACCTGATCGAGATTCCGGCTCAGGCTGATCTCTTGGGTCAGGAGCGCGAAGCGCTCATGGAGCGCCGCCGTCTCCGCATGAAGCCGCTCATTCTCAATGGCGATGGCCGCATAGCGCGCGAGGATCTCGATCGTCTTTTCATCCTCGCTGCTGAGGATTCTTCCCCGTCGGGTGGTGAGAAAGAGAAGGGCTCCGACCGTTTCCCCCTTGACGAAGATCGGCGTCCCCATCGCCGATTGGATGGCTCGCCCGCGGAAAAGGGGAAGGGCATCAAAGAAGTCGGGATGATCTTCAATGGTGATGTTCTTCTTCTCTTGAAGAATCGGGTCGATCATCTCATTCGGCTCGATCCGGCAGCCGGCCTGCGGCAGGGAGGGGCCGGCGGAGACCTGTATCACGTGCGCCGAGGGGTCGCGGTCCCGAAGGAGGATCCCCCCCCCTTCCATCTCCATTAAGGAGCATCCCCGTTGAACGACCAGGTCCAACACCGCAAGCCAGTTCGATTGGGCGCCGATTTCTTGGGCGATCTCTCTGAGTGTTTCGGTTCGGGCGAGGTGGCGCTCGCGCTCTTCGAGCCATTTCAGATGGTGCACGGCGGTGGCCGCCTCCGAGGCGATCGCCGTGAGAATCTCGATCTCATACGACGAGAAAGCGCCGGCTTCGCCGAAATAGACCACGAGGGCGCCGCTGCTCTCCTCTTGGAAGAGAAGCGGGACGGCGATCAGCGAGACAAAGCCGAATCGGGCGGCCTCTTCCCGCAGGGGGAGGGGGATCGTCCGTTCGGATTGAAGCTCGGGAATCGGCACCACCCGCCGCTCGCGAATCGCAATGATCGCGGGGCTTTGCTCCTGCACCGCGGCGATCTTGAACGCATCGGTAAAGAAAGGGACCTGCACCGGCGGGACCTGATAGGCCCCTTTCGGGATAATTTCATCCCCCTGTTTCAAGAGAAGGACGGAGAAGGTCCCGTGCACCGCCTCGGCCGCGATCTGAGCCAATCGATGAAGGATCTCGGAGGGCGGGAGGTTGGAAGAGACGGCGCTGACCACTTTGTAGAGGAGCGCCTGCCGCCGCGCCTGCTCGGCGGAGTGTTGAAGGAGCCGCGCATTTTCAATGGCGACCGCGGCATGCTGCGCGAGCATTTCGGCGAGCTTCCGGTCCGCGTCGGTGAGCGTCTTGTTCGGCTGGGAGGTCGCCATGTTGAACGCGCCGACCACTTCCCCCTTCCAGAAGATCGGGGTCCCCAAATGTGTTTTCAGATTCAGCGCCGCGATGCTCTCCATCGGATTGCTCATGGAGGGATAATCGTGAATGAGGAGAATCTTTTTCTCTTCCGCCACGCGGCCGGCGAGCCCTTCTCCGCTTCGGAGTTTCTGTCCGACGAGCGCCGGGGGAAGGTTCGCGACGGCCCGCATGACGAAGGCCGCTTCATCCGGCTGCCAGAGCAAGAAGCCGCCCACTTCGAAATCGAGAAGCCGCAATCCTTCGAAGAGAATCAATTGGAGGAGACGATCCAATTCCGATTCGCCGGTGAGACTGCCGCTGATCTGCTGGAGCGTTTCGAGATGGGAGGCGAATCGAGCGCTCTCGCGGGAGGCCGCTTTCTCCTTCTGATAGGCTTCTTCCTTCTGGATGGAGAGGAAGTTGATTGTCCATCCGATCGGGAAATAAAAGAGGCAATAGATCACCTCCGGGGTCATTGTGGTTGAGAGGAAGGCGGTCCGATCGTAGGCAAAGGGGAGCAGCGTGAAGAGAGACGTGGCGATCATCACGATGACATTCTCTTTCCGGGAGAGAAAAGAGGAGGACCAGAAGATCAGGAAGAAATAAAGGAAAGAATAGGGGCTCTCGGCCCCGCCGCTGAAATAGATGCACCCGGCGATATAAAGCAGGGTCAAGGCGGTGGTGAAATAGAAAACGCGAATGGAGAAGCGTTTCCAATCGAGCCCTAAAAAGAAGAATCCGGTGAGGGCGGCGGTCAGGCAGAGCACATCGAGCGTGAGGGGATAAATCTGCTCCGATGCGGGAAGCAGGCGGAGCGTTGTCCAGACGACGGCCGTCGCAAGAAAATAGAGGACGCCGGCCGTTTTGGCCATGATGACCTGCTTGTCTTCGCCGGGTTGCGGCAAGATTCGTGTCGAGGCAGAGTGCATAGGGATTCGCCCTTAATATTCAAAGAAAAAAGAGAAGGTGTTTTAATTATATGAAAAGGGAGATTCGAGATGCAAGCGCGCTTTTTTATCCCAGGGTAGACTGAAAGTGCCGGAGCGTCATGGAGCGGATATAGGGAAGGAACAGGCCGGCCGTATAGTGGCCGGCCGGAATCTGGATGCGAGACGGTTTGCCCATCTTTTTCCAGAGAAGGTCTCCATAGGCGGGGAGAATCACCCGGTCGAACCGGGCATCGACCAGGAGGGTGGTGGCGGGCCGGATGCAGCCGGCATAGGTCAACGGATCGACCGGAGAGAAGGCGGCATCCGCCGCTTCATGGAAGGTTTTTTTCGAAAGCTCTCCGGAGTGAAGGATTCTGTCGCGGATCTGAGCGAGACTTTTCTCCTCGGTGGAGGAGAGAATGCCGGCCAGCCCCCCCCCTCCCAGAATGAAGACCCCGGATTGAATGCGCGCGTCGAGCCCCGCGACCACGCTGCCGACAATGGCCCCTTGGCTGATCCCGAAGATGCCGATTCGCGCGCGATCGATCATCGGCTGGGATTCCAGCCAATCCATCCCCCGGAGAATATCGACTACATACGCATGGAAGTATTCCTTAAACCGGTTGAGGGCGACCCTTCCGCTCTGGTCGGGCGGGATAATCGCGCCGAAGTTGCCGCGGCTTGTGTACTGCAGCACGCCAAATCCCTGTTCGGCGAGGAATTTGGCGAAGTGTTCCGTGATCGCGTCCCCATCCGTGATCGGAAGAATGATAATGACCGGAAAGGGGCGGCGCCCCGATGGCCGGTAAAAATAGGCGCTGACCTCCTTGCCGGGCGTTTCTACGGAGGGATACGCCAGTGTTTGGACGGTATAGGCAAAGCGATTCCGCTCCCTTCCCAAACTGGGTCGAATGATTGAAGAGAGGGAAGGTCTCCCGGGGTCCTTTTCTTTTCGGTCTTGGGAGAGAAGCGGGAGATCGCTCTCGGAGGAGGCGAGGAGGGGGAACGGCGGCTGCTGGAAGGGTCGCAGGCGATCGGCGCTGCACGCCGCCGCTTCCAGGGGACGGTTTTCCTTCTGA